>DATAPT010000526.1:0-9956 GCA_036265065.1 Candidatus Acidiferrales bacterium
CACGCGAGGTTAACCGCTGCGGTAACTGGGTGTCAATACGAGGACCTGGACGCCCAAACTAAAAAGTTAGTATGTCCTTTGCTGACAACTGAATGGGGTATTGCAAGAGTTTCGCACTCCTCGGAAGAATCGAAGCTTTGACAGCGCGGAAAATTAACATTACCTGGAAAATCGTAGTGACTGGCGGCGATTCCATTTCGTATAGTCGAATCGAACTGTCCGGGTTCTTGTGGCGCAGGCGTCTCGCCTGCGCCACATAATTCAAACCGCCAACAGGCTATCGCTCAACCATGCGTTCCAAAGTTGTGAAAAATTCCGGATACGATACCCCGGCGCATTCCGCGTCGCGAATCACGGTTTCGCCCTCCGCACCCAGGGCCGCCACGGCAAACGCCATGGCCATCCGGTGATCGCCGTGCGGCTCGATCTCCGCCCCGTGCAGGCGTCCAGCCGAGCGCCCCGCCACGCGCAGGCCGTCAGGCAGCTCTTCCACCTTTGCGCCCATCCGGCGAAGGTTTTCCGCCAGCACGGCAATGCGGTCGCTTTCCTTTACGCGGAGTTCGGCAGCGTTTCGAATCTCGATTCCCTCTTCGGTATATGGCCCCAAAACAGCGATGGCCGGAAGTTCATCAATCAATTGGGCGATTGCGTCGCCATCGATCGTGCCCCCCTTAAGCGATTCGTGACGGATCGATACGTCGCCTACCAGCTCGCCATGCTCACTGCGAATCGATACCAGGCTGATTGGCGCTCCCATGGAGCCCAGGACGTCAAGAACAGAGGATCGTGTCGGATTCAGCCCCACGTTGTGAATGACCAGGTTCGATTCGGGGAGAACCAGGGCCGCCACCAAAAAGAACACAGCTGACGATAGGTCGCCAGGGACGGCCAGCGAACGCCCCTTCAATCGTGGGTTCCCGTGAATTCGAATGGTGCGCCCCTCATGGTCCAGGCGCGCGCCAAATTCCGCGAGGGCAAGTTCGGTATGGTCGCGGGTTCGAACCGGTTCCGTCACTGACGTTATTCCGTCAGTGAACATACCCGCGAGCAGAACGGCGGACTTGACCTGCGCGCTCGCCACGGGCAACACGTATTCGATGGGAACAAGTCGCGTGCCGTCGATCTTCAGCGGAGGAAAGCCGCCTTCACGGGAGTGGATTCGCGCGCCCATCTGCGTAAGGGGGTCCATAATCCTGCGCATGGGACGGCTGCGCAAAGAGGCGTCGCCATCCATTGTCGATTTGAAGTCCTGCCCCGCGAGTATCCCGGCGAGCATCCGCATCGTTGAGCCAGAATTGCCCGCATCCAGGGTGCGTCGCGTTTTTTTCAGGCCGTCAAGGCCCGCGCCTGCGATTCGGACGCGATCGCCTTCGATATCAATTTTCACGCCGAGGCGCGAGAAACAGTCAAGCGTGCTGCGGCAATCGGCAGCGGCCGAAAAATGGTTGATCTCGCTGGGGCCTTCCGCAAGGGACGCGAGCATCGCGTATCGATGGGAAATGGATTTGTCGCCGGGAACTTCGAGTGAGCCGCTAATTGTGCGAGCAGGACGAATAATTTGTTTGGACACGGAAGAATTCTAGCATGCGCCTAAATCAAGATGTAGCGCCCGCCTTCAGGCGGGCATTCTTTTTTAGCAGGAGTCTGAGTCCCATCAAATGCAGGCACGCCCCCATACCATGCCAGTGGAAAACCGGATTGCCAAACCGACCAGTTAACGAGGTATGATCTAGCCAAGCCATTTCAGAGGAGGAATTGAAATGAAATATTTTATGGGGCTGTCACTGGCCGCGCTGCTAGCGATTGCACCCGCATTCGCACAGGCGCCAAAGGGCTGGAAGATGCACATGGATCACAGCACGGACGCATCGGACCCGGATGCTGCCGGCGCCAATAAATTTACCGCCACCCCAACGGGCTTCCACGCAGTAAATCCCATGGCCGCTGTGTACTGGAATCCTGAAAATACTATGACAGGAAATTACACGCTCAAAGGGACATTCAAGCTGATCAAGTCCAATGGGCACGACGAATATTACGGCCTGATTTTTGGCGGCAGCGGGCTGGAAGGCGCCGCGCAAAGCTACACGTATTTCATGATCACGGATGACGGGACTTACCTCGTCAAGCGACGCGACGGCAGCTCCACGCAGGGGATTTCGCAAAAGACTCCGAGCGACTCCGTAAAAAAACCGGATGCGAATGGCACAGCCACTAATAATCTGGAAGTCCGCGTGAAGGCTGACAAAATTGATTTCGTCGTCAACGGCACAGTCGTCACATCGATTCCTAAAACCGGAGCCGCTGCAAAAACCGACGGCATCTACGGAATCCGAATCAATCATCAGCTGGATGTTCAGATTGACGGCTTCATCGCTTCAAAGATGTAGTTCTGGGATTTAGTTCTGGAGGGCCGAGTTTCAACTCGGCCGTCAGGATTGCATTCAGTCGCGGGCTTCAGTGTCTGAGTTCAGAGCGGGCTTCGGAATGACTCGCACTTTGTCATTCCGAAGGGCGGTGTTTGCCCGAGGAATCTGCTATTTCTTGGAAGCCGAAAAGAAAGCAGATCCCTCGGTTCGCTCGGTTCACCGTGAACGTTCACCATGAACGGGATGACAAAAAGTACTTTTCTGCAGCCTGCTGCGCTATGTTCTAAATTGCCCATGACGACGGATCGCCAAAGAGAAGCAAAGCAGCGTTTCGAGGATGCGTTTGAGGCGCAGATGGCTGGAGATCTCGATCGTGCCGTTGAGCTTTATCTTGGATCGATTGCGCTTAATCCGACGGCCGAGGCTCACACTTTCCTTGGATGGACATATCATTTTCAAGGAAAAATTGAAGAAGCCATCGCGGAATGCAAGCGCGCCATCGAAATCGATCCTGATTTCGGAAATCCGTACAACGATATTGGCGTTTACCTGATCGACCTGAATCGTCATGACGAAGCCATTCCCTGGCTCGAACAGGCCATAAAAGCAAAACGCTACGAACCTCGCCACTTCCCTTACTACAATCTCGGACGCGTGTACCTTGCCAAAGGCCATATCAATCGCGCCCGCGAACTCTTCCAGCAGTCATTGGCCATTGAACCGGGATACAAACTCGCGCGGCTCGGCCTCGAGAGCGCACGCCGCATGGTGAATTAGCGGCAAACGCCGATGAATCTGCTCGATTAAGCACACCATCAAATTGGAAATCAAATCGTCCTCCGGTGATATTAGGGTGGACCCAATTCATAGAAAATTTATTTGTCATGCAACGTGGCATAGGCTTTAGCCTGTGCGGGGTTAGGCTTTGCGAGGACCAAAGCCGCACAGGCTGAAGCCTATGCCACAAAACCCTCCGACTTGCTGTACACTAACGCGCAAACACGAACGAGTTTTCAGAAAGGCCTAACAAAAAATGAAAATGCTGCTAGTGGCGTTGATTTTTCTTCAGGCCATGCAAGCCGGACCTGTGGTTGACAGTGAATTCGTTCGCGTGTCCAAAAATAGCGCGCCGTGCGCCGCGGCCGCGCCTTCCTGTGGTGACCGCATCGTGGTGGCTCTCAGCCCCATCGAGATCAATGGGCAAAAAATGGAGCGTGGCGACGTCAAGGGATTTAAAACCGGCGAACACTACTCCGCTCCAAAGAGCGGAAATTTTCTCGAAGTCTCCATCAAGCCGGCGCATCCGAAAGTGATGCCGCCCGCAGCCGGAACTCCCGCGGCGCCGCACAATAAAGTTCTGTATGAAGCGAAAGACATCACCGTGTTTGAAGAAAAAATGCAGCCTGACGAGTACGACGCGCCACACAGCCACAACGTGCGCCTGGCGATTTTCCTGAACGATACGATGGTCCAGCAATGGACCGACGGCAAGGAGGAAACGCGCGAACTGATTCCTGACGTCGTAACCTGGAGGCCAGCCGCCGTCCACGCTTCCAAGGATGTAGGCAAAGTTCCAATTCATAATATCCTGATCGAATTCAAACCATAGGGTGGGCTCGAATGAAGCGCAGCACAGATCGAATCCTTACGACGCATGTGGGCAGCTTGATTCGTCCGCCGCGTCTGCTTGACCTTGTTCGCGCGCGCGAAAGCGGCAATGCGGCAGACGCGCAAGCCTACGAGCAATGTTTAAAAGAATCCGTCACTGAAGTCGTGAAACAGCAGACTCACGCGGGAATCGATATTGTCAACGACGGCGAGTTCGGCAAGTCCACCAGCTGGGCGCTCTATGCGCTGAAGCGTGTCAGCGGCTTCGAGATGCGCCCCGTCAAGCCCGGCGCGAATCCATTTGCGCGCGGCGCCGATCGCGAGCGTTTTAAGGAATTTTACGCGGAACTCGAGGGCGGCAACGATCGCACCTGGTCCAACGTAACGAAGCAGGAAGCTGTGTGCGTCGCTCCGGTGATGTACACGGGACTCGGCGAGCTTCAGCATGACATTGACAATCTGAAAGCCGCGTTGCAAGGCGTGAAAGTTGAAGAAGCATTTCTTCCGGTAGCTGCGCCCTCCAGCGCGATTCCCGATCGCAAGAACGAATATTATAAAAATGAAGAAGAACTTGTGGTGGCACTGGCCGAAGCGCTGAGAACAGAATATCGCGCCATCGTCGACGCCGGATTCCTGCTGCAGGTGGACGATGCCCGCGCCGCCGTCACCTACGACCGGATGGTTCCCCCCGCAAGTTTTGAAGATTATTACAAATGGGTTGGCCGACACGTGGAAATTTTGAATCATGCGCTCGAAGGAATTCCAGAAGATCGCATTCGCTACCACGTTTGTTGGGGAAGCTGGCCTGGGCCGCACACGACAGACGTTCCGCTGCGAAAAATTGTCGATTTGATTTTGAAAGTGCGCGCGGGAGCTTATCTGATCGAGGCTGCCAATCCGCGCCACGAGCATGAATGGCGCGTGTGGAAAGACGTGATGCTGCCAGATGGAAAAATATTGGCGCCGGGCGTCGTCAGCCACGGCACGAATGTAGTGGAGCACCCGGAACTGATCGCGGAGCGCATCACGCGCTTTGCCAACCTCGTTGGCCGTGAAAACATGATGGCCAGCACGGATTGCGGCTTTTCGCAGGAGCAATTCAACCGGCGCGTTCATCCCACGATTATGTGGGCCAAGCTGGAAGCCATGGCCGAAGGAGCGCGCATCGCCAGCGAGGAGCTTTGGGGCCGGGCGAAAGTGGAACGTGCCTGAACGATTTTGTCCCTATCAACAATAAATAATATCTGTGAATCAACTCGGCCGGGTCATCGCTCGTGGCGGACTCGGCTGAACTTTTTTAGGCTTTGCGTTTTGCACTCCCGCGATTGCCCAACGAAAATTCCGGTCTTCGCAATGATAGTTTTCCGCCAGGTTGGCGTCGCCCGAACCATTGAAGATGGGCGTTTGCGGGTAGGGGCACAGCGTCAGGGTGCGATCCACCGCGCCGCTCGTCAGGTGAGACGCGATTATTTTTTCCGGCGCGACGTCATCTTCGACCCAGCGATCGAGAGCCATCACAATATCGTGCTGCGCATCAAGTTGCGGAGGAAGTCCCTGATTCGGCCCGCCAAACACGTTGGGGCCGGGCCCGTTGCCGCAATGGTGCATGCCGGGCACCATGAACAACCTCATGAAATCCGTCACCGCATAGGCGTTTGGCTCGCCATCCACTTCCGCATGCTCTTTTCCCATCGCCTCGATCACGTCTTCGTAATATTCGATTGACCGCAGCGGCGTGATGGAGTGATCCGCCCAACCGTGATACATGATTAATTTTCCGCCATGCGCTTTAAATTCAGAGAGGTCGGGATTGGCATTATCCTGCGCGGCGGCCAGCGGCACGAGAGCTGACAGCGATGAGTCAAATTTAAATTGCTTCACTAGATCAAAGTCAGCGCCAAAAACGAATTGCCTCATAAAAATATCCGAAAGCGCCCACGTGGATGCGGGTTTCGCGGCATCCGTCCCCGTGCCCGTTAGAAACGCCTGATAGTCGTCTTCGTGCCCCGGAACAAATCCGGGATGCAGCACCTGGCCAGCGTAATTTACCGGCCCATCTAAAATCTTTTGCAATGCGCGCGCTTGTCCCGCTGTAAGGCAGCTCGGACCGTCACCGGACGGACAGATCATCATTTTCGGTTCAAATTTGCAGCGCGCGGGAGTCATGAGCAGGCCATTGATTGCGCCGCCGCTTTCATGGCATGCGCTCATCGTAGCTTTTTCGATCACCGGAATTTTGGCAGGCGGAATCGGAGCCGGGGCTAATGCCTCCGCGTTCCAGGCGTATTGCATCATCAATTTTGTCCGGTCGATCACAGGATCGCCCGAAATCGCCGCATCGAAATCGTCGGGATAGCGTTGAATTTCAGCGAGCGCCATTTTGCCGCCATTGGAACAGCCCACGAAATAGGCGCGCCGCTCATGTTGATTGTAAAAGGCGCGAAGAATTTGTTTACCGATTAGCGTAACGACGTGCGTTGCGAGGTATGCATAATTATTCTGCGCGTCCAGATTATTCAACGCCCAGTTTGCG
Source organism: Candidatus Acidiferrales bacterium (assembly GCA_036265065.1). Classification (GTDB taxonomy): domain Bacteria; phylum Acidobacteriota; class Terriglobia; order Acidiferrales; family UBA7541; genus Palsa-360. Next base: position 6,511 of record DATAPT010000526.1, read on the forward strand.
TCTTTCGCTTCGTGCCCCAGGGAGGAGCGGGCGGGACAAGCACAGTTACACTTACCCCAGTGAACGGATTCTCAGGAAACGTGTCACTCTCCGCATCCGGATTGCCTACCGGCGTGACTGCTTTGTTCGGAACAAATCCTGCGACGAGCACGAGCGTATTGACGCTGACCGCCAGCGGCACGGCCACAACCGGAACAGTGACCGTGACCATTACCGGCATCTCCGGCGCGCTAACTCACACAACCACCGTGACCCTGAAGGTAAATGCAGCAGCTGCGCCGAACTTCACGCTCAGCGCTTCGCCCACGAGCATTAGCGTTACGCGCGGCAATCACGGGACAAGCACGATCACGTTAAATAAAACGAACGGGTTCAGCGGAAGCGTGACTCTATCTGCGACGGGAATGGGGACGGGAGTGACGGCTTCGTTCGGAACAAATCCTGCGACAAGCACTAGCGTTGTCACGTTTACTGCGGCCAGCGGCGCACGGACAGGTCTTTTCACGATTACGATTCATGGAGTTTCGGGCGCGTTGACGCACACGACTACGATCAGCCTGAGAATTCGGTAATCGGCGGCGATTCACGAAGGGCGAAAAGCTTTAGCTCTTGCGTCCGGCGATGCTGTTCCAGTTCTGCGCGAGATGTTCGGCTGTTCTCCATGCGAGCGCTTGTACCGTCAGCGTAGGATTGTGCGCGCCGCTCGTTCCCATCACCGAGCCTCCTAAAATTCCCAGGTTTGGCGCTTCGTGCGAAAAACCCCACTGGTTCACGACGTTTGTTTCAGGATTATTTCCCATTCGCGTGCCGCCATAGGCATGCGTGGCAGGTCCCATCGTCCCAACCGGATTTCTCACCGTCGCGATAGCGCCCGCGGCTTTGTACCATTGCTCCATTTTGTCCTGGATGAATGCGGATAGTTTGTGTTCGTTGTCTTTGTAATCGGCTGTGATTCGGCAAACGGGATAGCCGAGCGGATCTTTCACGGTAGGGTCGAGGTCCAGGTAGTTTTCTTCATAGGGGAGTGTCGTTTTTTGCAGGTATGCAGTGTTCCAGCGGTCGGCGTTTTCCTTAATAAATGCTTTCCAGCGCGAGCCCCACGCGGGCGCTTTTCCAAATGTGTTCATGCTGGCCGCGCCGATGGGCCGCCGGTCTGAATAAACCCACAGGTTTCCGCCCCCAACGAAATCGAGTCCCTTGTGATCGAAATTATCGTCGGCCCAGTTGTCGACGGCAACTCCCTGCCCTGGCAATCCGTACCAGTTGTTTAAATTCGTGGGGAAAAGCGCCGTCACGCTCGCGCCCTGGTTGTGGCTGAAGTAATGCTTTCCCACCTGGCCGTGGCGGTTGGACAATCCATTCGGATACGGCCTGGATTTGGAGAGCAGCAAGAGGCGCACATTTTCGTAAACGTAGCTCGCGAGCAGGACAACTTTTGCGGGCTGGAAATATTCCGTGCCGTCGATCAAATAATTCACGCCGCTCACAAGGCCGTCGCTCGCCGCTTCGAGCGTCGTGACGTGAGCGCGCGTGACCACGTTGAGCCGCCCTGTTTCCACCGCTTTTGGAATAGTGGTCACGGCAGTGGAATTTTTTGCGTCCACATGGCAACCGCCGCGATTGCAGAAGCCGTGGTAATTGCACGCGGAACGATTCTGGTATGGCTGCGAATTAATCGCCGCCGGTCCCGGAAAAGGTTGCCAGCCTAGCCCGCGCGCGGCAGCCGACATCATTTCCGTAAATCCCGTCCCGCGCAGGGGAGGCATCGGATACTCGCGCTTGCGCGGCCCCTCGAACGTATTTCCGCCCGGATCGATTTTGCCGCCGATGTTCCCTGCTTTGCCGGAGACGCCGATCTCGTATTCCACCTTGTCGTAGTAGGCTTCCAGTTCTTCCAAACCGAAAGGCCAGTCTTCCACGGTCGAGCTCTTGGGAATGCGGCCTAATCCGTAGAGGCGCGCCGTCTCGCTGACCATTTTAAAATCCCAGGGATTCAGCCGCCAACTCTGCGCCCAATAGTGCAGCGTCGTGCCGCCCACAGCGTTCATCATCGGATGGATTGCCATTCGCGGTGAGTACGGCGCTGATGCATTCGGCCGGTGCGTAGGCACTTCCTGATTGGCTTTTTGCACGGCTTGCGGCCAGCCGCGGAAGTTGTTGCGCAATTCGTCAGGCGCAAAGTCGCGCTTGGTGAGCCACGTTCCTGCCTCAAGGCCGATCACATTGAGACCCGCTTGCACTAAGGGAAGAGCGGCGATGCCGCCCGCCGCGCCCAGGCCGACGATGACGACGTCCGTTTCTTTCAGCTTAAACGCCATCTGTGCCGCCTCTTCGCGCGATCATCTTCGCGGAAGCTTTCTGGAACATGTCATAGTCATACGCCGATTTGTGATTGGGTGCGGGCACGATGCCCATGCGCTGCTGCTCTGGTGTCACAACCGTGCGGACGCCGGGATAGCCAAGCAAATCCCATCCGACAAAATTGGCGTTTCCTCCGTAGTACGGATCGCAAAATGTGCCTTGAATTGTGTGATTGCGCAGCAGTTCAAAAAACGCGGCGGAGTTTGGCGTGAAGCCGGGGGCGGCATTGCGTTCCATTTCTGCCAGGATCGCGTCCCGATCGGCGGGCGTGAGTTTCGCGAACGGCGCGCCCTTTGTTGCCCGCGCGTACATTTCGATTGCGGCAAGCCCTGCGGTGTATGCAGACCGCGAGGAAGCGAGAGCGCCGCCCAACGCGCGATCGATATAATGCGCTGCGCCTGCTTCGGCAGCGCCAGGACCGTTGGCATCTGTAGGAATCAGACGCGCGACGATTGCTTCCAGCGTGTCGGCTTCCGTGGCACTGAGCGTTTCAAAATGCCGGCGCACTTCGGCGGTAGTTTGCTGCGCGATTTGCACAAACGGCGCGGCAGCTGAGGCAGCAAGTGCGCCCGCAGGGACCGTGGTGGCAGCGGCCCCCGCCAACCCTGCGCGCAACACTTCACGGCGCGAGAATACGTGTTTGACCATAACGCTCCTCCAACGCAAACTCGAATGGCGGAAGTCCTTCGACCTGAACTGACATCGATTGAGGTTTTTTTCTGCCCTTCAATCGAGCGCTAATTTATACCCCACTCCAACCGTGTGCAATCCATTAAGCATGGTTCTCCTGGCGCTCAAAAAGTGCGAGAATGCAGCAACTTGATTTGCACATCCGGGAGGAGCCTATGAAAATCTTGCGCCTCGCATTCTTCGTCCTGCTCGCTGCCGCGGCAATGCTGAACGCCAACGCTACACACGCGGCCACGAAAACGCAGTGGATCGATTACAAGCAAGGTGATACCGTGCTTTCCGGCTATCTCGTCTATGACGACGCGGTGCAAGGCCGCCGCCCCGGCGTGCTCATGATCCACGACCGCTCCGGTTTCTCCGCCGGGACTCTGGCGGACGCCGAGATGATTTCCAAG
>DATAPT010000527.1:0-4391 GCA_036265065.1 Candidatus Acidiferrales bacterium
GACTTTTGCCGGAGCCCTATATTCCGCCGGAGTCGGACGATTACGGCACATACGCGCCGACGCAGGTTCCCAAGGGCGAATATTTTGTAATGGGGGATCATCGCACGAGCTCGAACGATTCACGGATCTTCGGGCCGGTGCCGCGAAGATTTATCTACGGCAAGGCAGTGTTTGCCTATTGGCCCGTGGATCACTTCGGCTCGATCCCTGTGTTTGCGGAATCCGTGAAATAAAACGCCATCGCTTAAGCGCGATTTCGGCGGGCAGGTAGTCTGATAACATGGCGGAAAAATAGGTAGTTTTGTCATTCCGAGCGAAGCGAGGAATCTCTCTTCGCCATAGCCTGGGAAATGAAGGAGAGATTCCTCGCTTCGCTCGAAATGACAAAAGGTTGGACGCTTTTCAGCAAGGTTTATCGTCCGCCAAAGAGAGGGTCCACTGTCGGAAGGACAAGCACGAAAAGGAATTCTTGCGCTCGAAGACGGGCGTATTTTTTATGGGCGCGCAGCGGGAGCCGTTACGCGGCGCGGCGGAGAAGTCGTTTTTAATACCAGCCTCACCGGCTATCAGGAAGTTTTCACTGACCCCAGTTACGCGGGCCAGATTGTCTGCCTGACGTATCCGCACATTGGAAATGTGGGAGCGAATTCCGAGGATGAGGAATCTTCGCGCCCGCACATCGAGTCGCTGATCGTGCGCGAATTTTCCGCCGTGGCCTCTAACTGGCGCTCGGCTGAAACCGCGGAAAATTATCTGGTGCGGAACAATATTCCAGTTTTGTGGGATGTGGATACGCGCGCGCTGGTGCTGCATATTCGCAAGCTAGGCGCGCTGCGCGGCGTTGTCTCTACCGACGGCACTCCCGCGGAAAAACTTTTGGCCGAAGCGCGAGCCCTGCCTTCGATGGCGGGCCTGGAACTCGCGAGCCGCGTGAGTTGCGAAAAGCAATACGGCTGGGAAAAAGGGTCCATCGAACTGACGGTTCCACCCTGGCAGGAAGCGGCGGAAGGTTCGGAAGGCGAAGGAAAGCCGTCGAAATTCCGGGTCATCGCCTACGATTATGGGATCAAGCAGAATATTCTGCGCCTGCTGATCGATCACCAATGCGAAGTCATGGTCGTGCCTGCAAAAACATCCGCGGAAGATGTTCTTGCACTGAAGCCCGATGGAGTTTTTCTATCCAATGGTCCGGGCGACCCCGAGCCTGCCACGTACGCCATTCAATCCATTCGCGATTTGCTCGGCAGAGTGCCGGTGTTCGGCATTTGCCTTGGCCACCAACTCTGCGGCCTAGCGCTGGGCGGCAAAACATTTAAGCTTCGCTTCGGCCACCACGGATCCAATCATCCGGTAAAAAATCTTTTGACCGGGCAAGTGGAAATCACCGCGCAGAATCACGGTTTCTGCGTGGACCCCGATTCGCTGCCTTCGAGCGAGGTGGAGATTACACACCTGAATCTGAATGACAACACGAACGAAGGATTGCGGCACCGTTCACTACCCCTGTATTCGGTGCAGTATCATCCCGAGGCTTCCCCCGGGCCGCACGATTCCCATTACTTATTCCGGCAATTCACGGACACAATGAAAAACTGGCAATCATCAGGCGCATCACGGCGCGGACAGGCGAAGGCCTAATCGCACATGCCGAAACGCACAGACATTAAAAAAATCATGATCATCGGCTCCGGCCCCATCGTCATTGGGCAGGCGTGCGAGTTTGATTATTCGGGAACGCAAGCGTGCAAGGCTCTGCGCAGCGAAGGTTATGAAGTGGTCCTCGTCAACTCCAATCCCGCGACCATCATGACCGATCCCGAAATCGCCGACCGCACCTACGTCGAGCCGCTGACCAAGGAATATCTCGAAAAAATTATTTCCGTCGAGCGGCCTCAGGCTTTGCTCCCAACCGTTGGCGGACAAACCGCGCTGAACCTGGCCGTGGAACTGGCGGAAGGCGGCGTGCTCGCAAAGTACGATGTGGAGTTGATTGGCGCGTCCCTGCGCGCGATTAAAGTGGCCGAAGACCGGCTGCTGTTCAAGGATGCCATTCGCAAAGTAGGCCTTGACGTTCCGGCATCCGCGCTCATTAACAATGTGCAAGACGGTTTAAAGCTTGCCGACCAGCTGGGCTATCCCGTTGTCATTCGCCCGTCTTTTACGATGGGCGGCACGGGCGGTTCGATCGCCTACAATCGCGAGGAATTTTCGGAAGCCATGGCGCACGCGCTCGATGCGAGCCCTGTGCATGAAGCGCTCGTCGAGGAGTCGGTGCTCGGTTGGAAGGAATACGAGCTCGAAGTGATGCGCGATTATCGCGACAATTTCGTGGTTATCTGCTCGATTGAAAATTTCGATCCCATGGGCGTGCACACGGGCGATTCGATCACCGTGGCTCCGGCGCAGACGCTGACGGACAAGGAATACCAGCGGATGCGGGATGCGGCGGCCGTGATCATTCGCGAAGTCGGCGTCGAAACCGGCGGATCAAATATTCAGTTCGCGCTCGATCCGGCAACGGGACGCATGATTGTGATCGAAATGAATCCGCGCGTTTCGCGCAGCTCAGCGCTGGCCTCGAAGGCCACCGGCTTTCCCATCGCAAAGATTGCGGCGCTGCTCGCCGTGGGATTGTCTCTGGACGAAATTCCCAACGACATCACGAAGAAGACGCCGTCGTGTTTCGAGCCCACCATCGATTACGTGGTGGCGAAAATTCCGAAGTGGCAATTTGAAAAATTTCCAGGAGCGGATTCAACGCTCGGCACGCAGATCAAATCCGTCGGCGAAGTAATGGCCATCGGCCGCACGTTCAAGGAAGCGCTGCAAAAGGGAATCCGTTCGCTCGAGCCGAGTTCTCCGTGGCGCGCTCCCGTGGACACTCCCGTTTCACTCTTGCGCGAAAAAATCGCCACGCCGCGCCCCGACCGCATTCACTGGCTTTTCGTTGCGCTGGAGCGCGGAATCAGCGCCAAGGAAGCGATCGATCTGACGAAGATCGATCCGTGGTTCATCGAGCAAATGCTGGAAATTATTGCGATGAACAAACGGCTGGCGAGCGTCACGATCGAAACTGTTTCCGAAGAATTGCTGCGCGAAGGCAAGCGCATGGGCACGAGCGACGAACAACTCGCACAAATGTGGAAGACGACGCCGGCAGCCGTGCGCCATCGCCGCGCCAAAGCTCACATTTCTCCCGTGTTCAAGCGCGTCGATACCTGCGCCGCGGAATTCGAGTCCTTCACTCCATACATGTATTCCACCTACGAGGAAGAGGACGAATCGCAGCCAACTGACCGCCCGAAGATTGCCATTCTGGGCAGCGGGCCGAACCGCATCGGGCAGGGAATTGAATTCGATTATTGCTGCTGCCATGCGTCTTTCGCGCTGCGCGAAGATGGCTACGAAACGATCATGATCAATTGCAATCCGGAGACGGTTTCCACCGATTACGACACTTCGGACCGCCTCTATTTTGAGCCGCTCACTCTGGAAGACGTTCTCTCCGTGGTGGATCGCGAAAAGCCGCAGGGCGTGATCGTGCAGTTTGGCGGACAGACTCCGCTGAACCTGGCGCTGGAACTAAAACGCAACGGCGTGCCCATCATCGGCACGGCGCCCGAGTCGATCGATCTCGCCGAAGATCGCCGGCGATTTGGAAAACTGCTCGACGAATTGAAAATTCCGCAACCGAAGAACGGCACCGCCCTCGTGCCCGATGAAGCCGTGCGCGTGGCGAGCGAGATTGGCTTTCCCGTGCTCGTTCGCCCCAGCTACGTGCTTGGCGGGCGCGCGATGGTGATCGCATACGATTTGAATACGGTGCAGGAATACGTAGCACAGGCGGCGCTTATGGGGCCGGCGAAACCGGTGCTAATCGATCAATTTCTGGAAGAAGCGACGGAAGTGGATGTGGATGCGCTGGCCGATGGCGACGACGTGATAATCGGCGGCGTGATGGAGCATATCGAAGAGGCGGGCGTGCACTCGGGAGATTCCTCGTGCGTGCTGCCTCCTGTCAGCTTGTCGCCTGCGGTGCTGGCGAAGATTCGCGATTACACCAATCGCCTGGCGAAGGCCCTGCAAGTTGTGGGACTGATGAATGTGCAGTACGCCATACAGCGCGACACAGTGTATGTGCTGGAAGTCAATCCGCGCGCCTCGCGCACCGTTCCATTTGTCAGCAAGGCGACGGGAGTGCCGCTGGCGAAAGTGGCTGCGAGATTGATGGCCGGGCGCAAACTTCGCGACATGAATTTGCCAATCGTAATCACGGACGGCGTAGCGGAAATTGCCGTAAAAGATTATTACTCCGTAAAATCCCCCGTATTTCCGTTCAACAAATTCCGCGGCGTGGACACGATTCTCGGTCCCGAGATGAGGTCCACAGG
>DATAPT010000528.1:0-3834 GCA_036265065.1 Candidatus Acidiferrales bacterium
TTTCAGGATAGTCTGGATGAAATTGCGCGGTTTTCCAGCGTGGGACATAAGTCGAGTATGGAAGTCCAGAAGGCTGTTCTAGAAGAGGCGCAAAAAGAGGATTTGCCGATTCAAGCCGAAGACATCAAGGTTGCCGGCACCGGCGGAAATATTCATATTACCGTCGACTACTCTGTAACCGTTGATCTTAAAGTTTACCAGTGGACACTGAATTTCCATCCGGCCGCTAGCAATTCCGCGATACTTTAGCGAGCGGGAAATGAATATCGGCAATTCTTTCGTTTGCAAAGGCGCCCAGCCTGAAGCGGCGAAATTCAGGATGAATAGTTGGGGAGCGTAAACTGATTCCGGATTAGCCAGTACCTGCATCCAAGTATATGCGAGCTTAAAATTAAGCGTTATATAGGATATATGTCGCGGCGGAACGGAGAACCATCTTGCGTATTCGAATTGGCCAGGGTAAGTGGGTCCCTCGGCTCAGCTTGTTCTTATTTGGGGCTGCACTTCTTGTCCTTCTCGTAGGAATCGGAATCGGGACGTATTATTGGGTTTCCTTCGGGCGCATGATTGATCAGCGCCTCTCCGGCCACATTCAGCAAACCACAGCCAGAATTTATGCTGCTCCCATGCGTATTTATACGGGAGAGGCGCTCACCGTCGCCGATATGGCGAACCATCTTCAGCGGGCGGGTTATAGTGAACTCGATGTCTCGGGAACTCCCGGGCGTTACGTCCTGCATGGCAATGAAATTGAAATACGGCCGTCGGTCGATTCCTATTTTGGCGCGAAGAATAAGCTGGTTATCGATTTCAATAAGGCCGGGATAGAAAAGATTCGCTCGATGGATACCGGCGGCGCCTTGGATTCGGCGGAAGTGGAGCCGGAACTTCTGACCAGCCTTTTTGATAGCACGCGCGAAAAGCGCCGCGCCATTAGCTACAACGACATCCCAAGAATTTTGCGCGATGCCGTTCTCTCGGTGGAGGATCGCCGCTTTTTTGAGCATCCCGGATTCGATCCTGTCCGAATATTGGGCGCAGCCTGGGCGGATTTGCGGCACGGCGCGCGCGTGCAGGGCGGCAGCACGATCTCCATGCAGGTGGCGCGCAGTTTCTTCTTCAATACGGACAGAACCATACGCCGCAAGATTGCGGAAACTGTGGTGGCGCTCGAACTCGAACACCGCTTCACGAAGCAGCAGATTTTTGAACTGTACGCGAATGAAATTTATCTGGGCAACCGCGGCAGCTTCGCCATTCATGGGTTCGGCGAGGCCTCACTGGCCTACTTCAATAAAGATTTGCGCGAAGTGAATCTGCAAGAGGCCGCGTTTCTGGCCGGAATTATTCACGCGCCGAACCGCTACTCGGGTTCCGAGCGGCGGCCCGAGCGTGCCGTGGAGGCGCGTGACCGTGCGCTCCTGGCGATGACCGAAAATAAAGCAATTACTCCTGAGCAGGCTCAAACCGCTAAAAAAATTCCGCTGCAAATTGTGGGCAGTGGACTGGAAGGCAGCACGGCTCCTTATTTTGTGGACATGGTGAAGGACCACCTGCTGGACCGCTTCTCCGAGGCGGATCTTCTCTCCCAGAGTTTTCGCGTTTACACCACGCTCGATCCTGAGCTGCAGCGCGCGGCGAGCGAAGCGATTGATATCGGAGTGAAGAACATTGACGGGCAGCTGGCGCGGCGCTACGCGAAGTGGCGCAAGGAGGGCCAACCCGCTCCTCAGGCGCAGATCGCGATGGTGGTTCTGGATCCTCACACCGGCGAAATCAAGGCGCTGATCGGCGGGCGCGATTATGGCGAAAGCCAGCTCAATCATGTTCTTTCGCGACGGCAGCCCGGCTCGGCTTTCAAGCCGTTCGTATTCGCGGCGGCGTTTCAGGGAGGAGTGGATGGCGTGCAGCCGATCGTCACCCCCGCAACGACGGTGATGGACGAGCCGACTACGTTTGATTTTGACGGCAAGGAATATACTCCCAACAATTACGGCGAAAAGTTTCACGGGCAGGTGACTGTCCGCGAAGCGCTGACCTATTCGCTGAACGTAGCGACGGTAAAAGTGGCGGAGCTTGTGGGTTACACGCGCGTTACGGACATGGCGCACCAGTTTGGCCTCGATCCATCCATTCAGCCGACTCCATCGGTGGCGCTCGGCGCGTATGAAATGACGCCGCTGGAGGTTGCCACCGGATACACAATTCTGGCGAACGAAGGCGTGCGCACGGAGCCCATGTTTATACGCAATGTGGTCAACGCGCAGGGCGAATCGCTGGAGGAAAACGCAATTCGATCGCGGCGCGCGCTCGACCCCCGTGTTGCCTACCTTGTGACCAGCATGATGGAAGACGTGATTAATCACGGCACAGGCGCGACCGTGCGCGCGCGCGGGTTCACCGCACCCGCTGCCGGCAAAACCGGCACCTCGCGTGATGGCTGGTTTGCCGGTTACACCTCAAATTTGCTGGCCATCGTTTGGGTCGGCTTTGACGATAACCGCGACCTCGGCCTTTCCGGCGCAAATGCTCCCGCTCCCGTCTGGGCGGAGTTCATGAAGCGCGCCGTGGCTCTGCCCGCATATCGCGACGTGAAGCCTTTCGAGATGCCCGATGGAGTTACAAAAGTTACGATTGACCCGGAAACTTTGGCGCTGGCGACTCCGGAATGTCCGACGAGTCGCGAGGAAGTTTATATTCACGGCACCGAACCCACGGAGTTTTGCCCTCTGCACGGCGGACATATGGCGAACGATACCGCGCCGGGCTCGTGGCTCTCGCACGTTTTTGGCGGCGATAAAACAAAAAGCGGCGATGCTTCTCCCGTGCCGCCGGGCTCTCACCCCTCCAATCCGCCGGCGGCTGCGGATAATCAACAACCCGAGGAAGAGAACAAAAAAGGTGTCTTACGGCGAATTTTTGGTATCTTTGGTGGTAAGAAAGACGCCGACAAGTCACAATCTGGTCAATAAAGATTTGCCAAAGCAGTTCGGCGTCCTTCGGAGATATTCGCCATGAAAAGGAAATCTCCAACTCCCAGGATATTTGTCGGGCTGCTTTTTTTTGCGGTTTCCAGTTGTCTCGGGGCGCAGCAACCCGCCCAGGATCAAGGCAACCAACCATCCGAAACACATTCCAATAACATCATGCCCTCCGCGCTTTCGCCGAAAGACATGCAGGTGGAGCGAGCGAAAGTGCAGATGGCGGAAAAGCGCTTTGATGCGGCCATCCAGACGTATCAGGATCTTTTAAAAGCGGATCCGAAAAATGCCAGCTACATGAACATGACGGGAATCGCTTATCTCGACCTTGGCAGGTATGACTTTGCCAAAAAGTATTTTTTGCGCGCATCCAAGGCGGATAAGAAGAACTCCAATGCCGTAAATAATTTGGGAATGGTCTATTACCACCAGAAAGATTTCCGCCGCGCGATACGCGAGTATCAACTGGCGATTACCATCGATTCGGGGCAGGCGGGTCCCCATGCGAATCTCGGTTTCGCCTATTACAATTCCAATAAATTTCCCGAAGCTGCGATTGAGTTTCAAAAGGCCCTCGAAATCGAGCCATCCATTTTTGAGCGCAACGATAAAGTGGGAACCTCGGTGCAGGATCGCACGGTATCCAATCATGGCCTGTTTTTCTTCACCATGGCTCGCGTGTATGCGCAGAAACGCGACGCGGAACATTGCGCCGAATATTTGCGCAAATCTTTGGATGAGGGATACAAAGATGTCGGCAAAGTCGCGACCGATCCGGCATTCAAGGACGTGGTGGACGATCCAGTGGTCCAGGCCGTTCTCATACGCATAGCGAAACCCGAGCAAAAAACAA
>DATAPT010000529.1:0-11065 GCA_036265065.1 Candidatus Acidiferrales bacterium
CCACAACCGTTTATTACCCTAATCCCGAAATTACGCCTATCCACGCTGTGGGAAGTCGGCGATATGAGGACGGGCCGATTGCTTCAGGCGCAGACTTCGGAGACTTTGCAGGCTATATTCCCGGTGGTGATGCGATCCCTGTAGGCGGGGTATCCCAGTTAGTGAAAGAACCCGAGGCGATCATCAGGCCTCCACAAGTCGAAAAACGTCCAGTGAAAATAAGCGAAGGGGTGTTGCAGGCACTGCTGATTAGCCGCGTTGAGCCGCGTTATCCGGCCTTGGCGCTGCAAACCAAGACGGAAGGCGTTGTGCGGCTCCACGCGATCATCAGCCGTGACGGACGCATCACTTCGCTCGATATTCTGAGTGGGCACCCTCTCCTCGTCAAAGCCGCGCTCGAAGCGGTTTCACAGTGGCGGTATCGACCGACCATGCTGAATGGCGAGCCAGTGGAGGTTGAAACCTCGATTACCGTGATTTTCCAACTGCACAATTGAATCAGGCAGATGTGGGCAAGCTGAAGGAATTCGTCGTGGGCCGAAGTTGTCGGTGCTTCGGCCCATACGACTCCGTCCGAAATGAAACGGTGTTCGAACTTAAACTGGGATGCGCGATATTTAGAGGTCGGTTGCCCTTGTCAGGTGAAAATTACAGTAGCGGTTCTTGAGCGTAAGTGCTTATTTCTTCGCGGATTGCATCGCGCATTTGCACAATTTGCTGCCAATCATCGGTCGAGGGAGGCGGGTTAACTGGCGGGCAAATCGTAATGTTAATTTTCCCGGGGCGCGGCAGCCATGTGCCATCGCGCAGGATGCGCCGTGTTCCGCTGAGAGCTACGGGGATTATATCCCGCTGCGCAGCTGTGGCCGCTTTGAAGGCGCCGAGATGAAACGCGCGCACGCCGGATTGCGCATTGAATGTGCCCTCCGGAAAAATGAATACGGATTCGCCGCGCAGAAGAGCTTCCTCAACTTGCTTGGCTTGCTCGAGCCTGGCGCGTAGATCTTCGCGGCGAAAAGAATAGTGTCCTAGCTTGCGAAGGAATGTGCCGAAAAAAGGCATGGACATGACTTCCGCTTTGGCGACGAAATGGTAGTCCGTCCCGAGCGCCGCCATGAGCACAACGATATCCGCGTAGCTCGTGTGATTCGCGACGAACATGTGCGGCTTCGCCTCCCGCAGATGCTCGCGACCTTTGACGTTCACTTGCCACCCCGCCACTTTCAAGTAAGCGCGCAGCGCCGCCTTCGTGACTCGTGCCGAACTTTTTCTTGAAGGCGAGATCAATACATACAGCCATGCAGGAAAGAGCAGCAACGCAAACGTGGCAATCGCGTAAATTCCGTAAATAATTTCAACGGTTCGACTGAGCGTGCCTCGGATTCGACCGGCGCTCGAAGCCGCTGCAAGTCCGGCGACTTGCAGCCATACAGGCCGCGCGCCAGAATGCAATTCACCCGAAAGAAATTTTTGCTTCGTGGCGTCTCGCCGTAATTTTCCGCTGGAAGTTTTTGGAATCGCATTGGGCGGGACCACTTCGACTTTGTCGGGAGGCTGCCCGAGCGATTCCGTGACCTGCGCGGTGATGGCCTGCGCAAGCTGTTCGCGAGCAGCGCGATTGCGCTCGCGCGACTCGGCAACGATCACCAGACGTTCGGTGCCTGCGATTGGGTCTGTCGCGCCGAACGCTACGACACAACCTTTGCGCACGCCTGGAACATGCGCGACGCAATCTTCAATCTCATGCGGATAAAGATTGTGGCCCGCATGAATGATGATGTCCTTCACTCGGCCGGTAATGTAAATTTCGCCGTCGGCTCGGTAGGCGCGATCGCCGGAGTTCACCCAGCCAGCGGTAGGGCCCTCAGGAAGCAGCGCCGCGGTTGCCGCTTCGTTCCGGTAATAACCTTGCGTGGTGGAAGGGCCGCGAAACCAGAGTTGTCCCTCTGTCCGTTCCGGCAAATCTTCTCCGCGCTCATTCACGATTCGCACATCGTGGCGCGGGACAGGTGGCCCTACAGATACGAAGGAAATTACATTCAAATCTTCGGCGGGAGTTTCCGGGGCAACGGGAACGGCCCTACCCTCTTGCGCGAAAATAGTTCGGTCGAGGTGATCCACCAGCGGGCCGCGACCCACTTGAGGGATCGTTACGGCCAGAGAAGCTTCCGCCAGGCCATACACAGGCAATAAAGTTTCGCGGCGAAAACCGCACGCAGCAAAACGCGAGACAAAACGGTCGAGAGTGGCAGGCAGAACAGGTTCCGCGCCGTTGAGCGCCGCGCGCCACGAACTCAGATCAACGCCCTTGATATCTTCATCAGAAATTTTAGCGGCTGCCAATTCATACGCGAAATTCGGGGCCGCTCCAATCGTGCCGCGATAACGATGAAACGCGCGCAGCCATTTTGCCGGGCGAGAGAGAAACGCGAGGGGAGACATCACCACGACAGGCAAGCCGAAATACAGCGGCATCAGCCACGCGCCGATCAGACCCATATCGTGATAGAGCGGCAGCCAGCTCACGCCCACATCGTCATTGCGCATTCCGAGCGCCTCGCCGATAGAGCGCACATTCGCCAGAAGATTGGCATGCGTCAACATCACGCCTTTGGGATTGCCGGTGGATCCGGAAGTGTACTGCAACAACGCGAGGTCATTCGCGCGCGAGTGCAGCTGCGTTCCCAGAGGATTTGCGGCGGCAGAGCGGACCAACGCATCGGCCGTCACCACGCCCTCGAGAGATGGGACCAGAGGCTTTAATAATTTGGCGGCGCTGGCTGCTTCGCGAAATGTGATCAGCAGGCGCGCGCCCGCGTTGGCGAGAATTGCCGATTGGCGCTCGGCGTATTCCGAAATCCGGTCAGCGCGAAACGGCGGATAAATGGGCACGGGAGTTGCCCCTGCGAGCAGCGTGCCGGCAAACGAAAGAAAAAAGTCGCGCGAGGTGGGAAGCATCAGCGCGACCGTGTCGCCGCGCCCAATGCCGCGCTGAGCCAGATCGGCGGCGACGCGCTCGGCTCCCGCCAGCAATTCGCCAAAAGTAAGAGTCGGACTTTCCGCTTCGTCCTCGTAGAAAATCAGGTGGGTCTGGGCGGCATCCGCGCGCCCGCGATGCCGGATCACTTCCTCGAACGTCTGCGCGGCGGGAACTCCATCTGCCTGTCCGGGAAATGAGACGCGGGCGGCGCGTGAAACGCTCTCCTCCTGCACGCGAACGGCAGAAGAATCGCCACTCGCGTTGTTCATCGCAGTGACCAGGTCCCGAACGGTTTCCGCTCCTGCCAGGACGTCTTCATTCAGCCGCGTGCCAAACGTTTTCTCCAGCCGCACCAGCAATTCGACGCGCTCCAGGCTGCCAAGTCCCAAATCGCGATCGAGATGGGAATGCACCCCGGCGGAACGAACGGCCGACTCGTGGCCCAGCTCGGCGACAAGTTCCCGCACAACGCCTAATATGCGTTCTTCATCGGCCGTGGTATTCAATTGCCGTGCGGAAGACACCATCCGTAGTTCCCCGTGAGCGAAGTATGAACTGGAAGGGCTTTACTCGGAGCAGGCTAACACGCGCCGAAATTGCATTCAATGGCGCAAGGCTTGCCAGTAGCATAGGCTTCAGAGTCTGTGTGAGAACTCGGTTTTGAATCATCTAGCGCCCGCCTTGAGGCGGGCATCTGCTTGATTCAAAAGTGCCCGCCTGAAGGCGGGCGCTACAAGAACGCGTCAATTTCGAGTTCTCACACAGACTCTTCAGACTGTGGGGGTTAGGCATTGCAAGGCATAACTAGTCTAGACCGGAGATTTTGCCACACTATCCCGATCCCACTTCTTCATAGTGCCTCAATTTGGATCGCACACAAAAAAGCTGCCCGCCCAAAAAAACGGCCGGGCGCTACGAAGGCAATGCTATCCGATCCTTTGTGCTCTTGATAAACTTGCGGCGGAATATCGAGTTTTTAATCTGGAACCCGAAGACGAAAAGGAGATCGAGCATGGCTGTCGTGAATCCGTTGACAAAAGAACAGGCCGCGCCGGAATTACAAGATACATTTGAGAAGCTGGCCGGGCGAGCCGGGAAAGTCCCGAATATTTTTGCCGCGATGGCCCATCGGCCCGCGGTCTTGAGCGCATTTCTTCCTCTCTACAAGGCCGTTGTCAACCAAGGAACGGTCGAGGCCAAGTATAAGGAACTCGCGTATCTGCGCACGTCAATGGTCAATGGCTGCGAATATTGCACGCGCGCGCATCTGGCCTCGTCGAAGGGCGCTGGCGTCACTCCCGAACAGATCGCTGCGCTGCCGTTTTACGCGCGCAGCCCGTTATTTGATGAAAAAGAAAAGGCCACCATTCTCTATGCCGATCGCGTTACGCGCGGCGCCGCCGGCATCCGCCAACCCGTGATGGAGAGTTTGCGCAAGTTTTACGACGAAGGCCAGATTGTGGAGCTTACACTGGTGATCTGCATGGCCAATTTTACGAACCGTTTCAATGATGCGACGGAAATCATTCCTGATCTGGGTGTGTGAAGAGGCAAGGGAAAACCGGGGGTGGCGTACCAGAGTACCGGTGCAAATGTAACTCTCGCACTATTTGCAGAACTTGAGCGTTCCAGCAGAATCATCCCAGGTCGGAGCTATACGGGCCGACCGGGGATGCCGATGATCATATTCGCCTGTATCACGGTATTTGCTTTGCTGGTCTGCTTAAGTTTCCTGGGTCCGGCGGAACATTTGCGATAGTTTTTGGTTTGAGTTGCAGCGATTTTAAGTTTGCCCATGCCCTGCGAGCGGCCGGATGCTCGGCCGCTCTCCCCACTCCGAATAATTCGGTGAAAACGGCTTTAAGTGGCGTAGCTTTTTGTGGAAAAAAGAGGCGGGGACTGCTCGCCCCAGGCATGGCGGGGCGAGCGGCCCTAAGATCGCTCGCGGTGACTACCGGTGCCGGCCCGGCGAACGGGTCGGACGGTAACTCCCCAACGAACGCGGACGCATCCGCAAGCGTGGGCTCAGCGGAGGCGGGACATTACGGAGCGGGGAGCTGCAATTGCTGCAGAACTCTCCCCCTGCATCAGCAGCCCGCAGCCAGTGGCCGCGTGCCGCGCACTCCGGATTAATGCATTGCACAGTCCATCCAGGCAAATACTGCACGCTTTTCCCCTCTTATGGAACGATGCACGATTTTTCCCGGTCAAAACAAAAGTTCTGTTCCCCCAGACCGGAAACAATCGGAAAAGTTGCCGGGATTTTGCGCCGATGCTCTTGTGGTGTCAAGGGAAAATATACAATTCCTAGTGGTGCGGTTGCAGAGCGAGGAGCGAGCCTGGGCAGTGACTGAACAGGTTGTGGAAAAACATACCGATTCTGTCATTCCGAGCGGAGCGATGAATCTATCTTTCCTTGCTTTTGATACTTAAATCGAAGAGAGATTCTCGCTCCGCTCGGAATGACAGATTAAGGTGCCTTTTCCGCAACCTGAAAAGCCAAACTTAAAAAACAGCCGCAAAATTATTCTTTCTGCCTTTACAACCTTTCCGTGCTTGCTCACAATCTTTCCTTCCATTGATTGAAACGAAAGGGAAGAATGAGATCCATGCGTAAGGGGCTTTTAACTGCGATTGCCGCGATGTTTCTCTTATTCGCGCTTGCTTCCGCGGCATTCGCGCAGCAGCAACCGGACGAAGGTCGGGATCCGAACGCGCCTGATGCGCCAAAACCTGCGGCCGCAACAAATTTGCCGGAGAAGCCTGAGAAGGCTGATAAACCTGATAAGCCCGAACCGAAGGCAAACGGCGGAAACGCCCCAACCGTGAATCCCATTGCGCCGGGAGTGCACCGGTTTTGGGATCGCGAGAATGATTTATTGTTTGCCGCCGTGGGAGCCGGGCGCGCGCTAGACTATGCGTCGACGCTCAACCTTCGCCGCCGCGGCATCGATGAAGCTTTCCTGACCAATTCCATTGTCGACAATCACCCGTTGTTTGCGGCGATCGAGATCGGAGCGACGGCCGCATCGGTGGGAGTTTCCTACATATTTCATCGCACCGGCCATCACCGTCTAGAGCGATGGACTTCCGCCATTCACGCGGGGATCGCCGTGGGCGGCGCGATTCGCAACTACAATTTGAAATCGCCAAATTGAAGCGCGAAGATAATTCGCAAGACAGGCGCGTGCGCACGCCATACCATGTTTGCATGCGCGGCGCAGGTTAGATCATAGTTCGCGCCTTGAGCCCGTTTTTTCCGGCGCGGAGAGGCTAGACAGGTCACGCGAAAAAAGGCCTAGTTCTGTCATTCTGAGTGAATTGAAAAATCTTTCTTCGATTTAAGTGTAGGAAAAGAAACAAGGAGAGATTCTTCACTTCGCCCAGAATGACAGAGTATTGGGTTTTTCCGCAGCCTGCAGAGCCGGGCAATGTCAGAGGAAGACACGTGAATCGCAGAAGCCGCAATGTCGCGCAGATTTTTTTTATTTTTGTAAGTTTTGTTGCCGCGGGGTTTCTCTTTGCCGAGCCCTGTGGTGCGCAGGGTACGCAGCCGCCCGCAGCGCCATCCACCAGTTCTCCAGCGCAGCCCTCATCGCCGCAGGTGCAGGGATACACGCTGACTCCGGATCAGCAAGCAAAAGCCATCGCCTATGCGCATGCCCGGCATGAACTCTACTTTCTGGATGCCGCCTATGGCCTACTACTGCTCGTAATGTTTCTGCAGCTTCGCATCGCGCCCTTGTATCGCGATTGGGCCGCGCAGTGGACGGACAGTGATTTCGGCCAAATCATCGTTTTTGCCCCGCTTCTTTTCATCACAATCGATGTTCTGAGCCTGCCCATAGGGATTTGGGCGCATCGCCTGGCTCTGCAATACCAGCAGTCTATTCAGGGATGGAATTCGTGGCTGTCGGATTGGGCCAAGGGCGAGGGCGTGGAGTTGGCCATATCCTGCCTCATGGTTTGGATCTTGTTCGCGGTGATTCGCAAGAGCCCGCGAAAATGGTGGTTCTGGTTCTGGATTGCCGCTGTGCCGCTTATCATTCTGGGAGCAATCATCGAGCCGGTGATTGTGGAGCCGCTATTTTTTAAATTCGCGCCGCTGGCAAACGAGCAACCGCAACTCGCCTCCAAGATCGAGCAGATGACCATTCGCGCCGGCGCCCCCATTCCGCAAAGCCGCATTCTGGAAATGACGGCGAGCGCGAAGTTACGGCAGTTGAATGCATATGTATCCGGCCTGGGCGCAAGCAAGCGCGTGGTCGTCTGGGACACAACCATCCGGCGAATGAGCGAGGACGAAGTTTTGTTCGTGACGGGCCACGAAATGGGCCACTACGTTTTGGGCCACGTGCGCGACGGAATTCTTTTTGCCTGCGCCGTGCTTCTCTTCTTTCTCAATCTTGCTTATCGCTCGCTGAATTGGATGCTGGCGCGTTGGGGAAAAGCCTGGGCCATTCGCGGCCCGGATGACCTGGCAGCCTTGCCGGTTTTACTTTTTCTATTGTCCCTTTTTGGATTTTTGTTTACTCCCATTTCGAACGCTTACAGCCGGCACCTCGAGCATCAGGCCGACCAGTATGGACTCGAAGTGATCCACGGCCTGATTCCGGACGCTCCCGTGGTGGCGGCGCATGCGTTTCAGGTTCTGGGCGAGGTCGACCTCGAGGAGCCCAGCCCTTCCCCCGCTGTGAAACTTTGGTTTTATAATCATCCGCCACTCGATGAACGCATGCGTTTCGCGCAAACCTACGATCCGTGGTCCCAGGGCCGCGCGCCTGAATTTGTGAAGGGCACGGGCGATGTCGCGAGCCCGTCCAAATAAATGAACTATTCAAATTTTTTACGAAATTTAGAAAGAAAAAGGAGAATCGCGTGAAGAATCGAGTTCGCGTATTCATGCTGTTGTCAGCTGTTTTTGCATTTGCCGGTTTGCCTGCCGTGGCGCAGGACGCGATGGGAACGCTTTCCGCCGCAGGTTCCGCCGCGAGTTCAGAAGCTGCGGAGCCCGCGCCGAAACCTTTGCCTTATGGCGCGTCCGAGGGAAGATGGTTTTTCCCGCATAACTCGATTCGAGGTTATGCGGACTTCGAGGTCGCTCCATCGCACAACGAACCGGACCTTGGCCGCTGCACGCAGTCCGGGGCAATCATTGCCGCCGCGGGCGGAGCGAGTTCGCCTTGCACGGCCTACGCGCGCTACCTGATTGGCGGCTACCTGGAAATTCAGCCCTTTGGCAAAACAATCGCGCGCCATTTATTTGTATTCTTAACGCCGACATTTTCCCTAGGCAGCAACGTGCCGCAATACAAATACACGGCGTCCATGTCCGGCATCGCGTTTGAGCGGGCGGTCGGCGTTGGCTTCGAGCTGCCAAAGAATTTTGAGATCCGGATCACACAGCATCAGGTGGACTGGCTCGGCAAGTTCCGGAGCAAAAATGTCGATCCATCAGTTCCCGGGCTGGACCTCGGAACTTCCGGGCCCTATGGACTTTACGCGACAATTGGGGCGCGTTACTACTTTGGCGGCTATGGGCGCTCGCGCTAGGACGGGCGTAACTTCCCTTGCTTGACCTTCGTATTCATCTTTGAGTGGATGAGTGTAGAGCGCAATGCGAGGGAGAAATTCGATGGACCTTCGATCAGTCAGGGTTATTGTTTTCTTGGTGTTGCTAGTTGTGCTTGGTTTCGTCGTGCTGGAACATTCCGGGTTTGGCGATTCCGTACGGGCGAGTCTGAACAACGATTCCGCCGCTGTCGCAGTTACTCCTGATGCGGCTGCAACGCCTGTTTTGGTTGAATTGTTTACCTCCGAAGGATGTTCCAGTTGCCCGCCGGCGGATGCGCTGCTTTCGCGGCTCGGGCGCACGCAACCTGTCCACGGCGCGGACATTATTGCGCTCGAAGAACATGTGGATTACTGGGACCGGCTTGGGTGGAAGGATCCGTTTTCGTCCGAAGCGGCGACGGAGCGGCAGAATGATTACGGCTCGGCCTTCGGCGGCGAGCAAATCTACACGCCGCAAATGATTGTCGATGGGCGCACGGAATTTGTGGGCAGTTCGGACAGTGATGCGCTGCGCGCTATACGGTCAGCAATCCAATCGCTTAAACCGGCCGTGCAACTCGATTGGGGCGCAGGCGACAATCTAAAAATAAATGTGAGTCCGCTGGCGAGCGCGGCGCACGGGGACGATTTGCAACTGTTCCTCGTGGTCGCCGAAAATATGCTGCACACGGATGTGAAGCGCGGAGAAAATGCGGGGCGCGCTTTGGAGCACAATGGGGTGGTGCGGCAGCTTTCCCTCATCTCAAAAATTAATTCACCGGCCTCGGGGGTTTCCTCGAATGCTGCTGTGCATCCCGCACGCGAATGGAATCGCGAAAATTTGCGCGCTGTTGTATTTGTGCAGGAGCGCCACAGTCGCCACATTCTCGCCGTTGCAGCAATTCCCTTTCCCAAAATGTAAGGACCGTAGCTGGTAGTGGCGCGGTCACTTCGTGGCATAGGCTTCAGCCTGTGCGTTTTTAGTCCTTACGGAATTTCAATGCCTCGAGGGTTTAGTCCTTGCAAGGACTAAACCCTCACAGGCTAAAGCCTATGCCACATTATTTTCCGTCCCTTGCTCGTGCTAAAGTAGCGCGCACTCCATGGCGCGGATTGAAACCTCGGTACAGATTGCAGCTCCCGCGGAAATCGTGTTTGCATTTTTCGTCCCGCAGCGCATGCCTTACTGGTATGGTGCGGATATGCATGCGTGCCTGGAAGTGCAGGGCGGAGCGCCGGATTTTGCAGTCGCGCAAAAGGTGCACATTGCAGGAAATTTGGGAAAGCGCGAAGTGTCGCACACTGCGGTCGTCACAGCCTTGCAGCAGGCTCGATTGTTTGAGTGGCGATTCAGCGACAGGTACGGCGTCAAAGGCCTGGAACGATGGGAACTGGAGCCGGTGAATTCGTCAACGGCTCAAAGTGCGACGGGAACGAAAGTGCGCATGACCAGCGATTACACGATGCCGGGTTTCCTCGGCAAAACGATGGATTGGCTCATGACGCGCCATGCCGTTGCGCGACGCAACGAAAATTATCTTGCGCGGCTTAAGCGCTACGCTGAATACGGTCCGGAGTAACCCGACGATGTCCGAACAAAATCCTGAAATTCCCGCGTCGCAATCTCCGCTGGGGCCTCCCGTGGGGCCGCGCACCGGGCGCAAAGCCATCTTCTGGAATGAAACCGAATTTCGCGCCGGCTGGCGACTGCTGATGTATTTATTTTTTGTGGTCTTGTTTACCCTGATTGGAACTTTTCTGATCATGGCTTTGCATCTGCCCGAAATTTCCCGCGCGGGTCTCACGGCAACTTCCATGTTGATTCAGGAAACTACCGGAATCATCGTGACGTTTATGGCCGCGGGAATCATGTCCATGCTGGAGGACAGGCGCTTCGGAATCTACGGCCTGCCGCGCAGCGAAGCCTTTGGACCACGATTTTGGCAAGGCGCGTTGTGGGGAATCGCGATGATCACGGCGATTATTTTGCTGATTCGCGCCTTCGGCGGATTTACATTTGGCGAATTGGCGCTGCATGGGTCAAGCCTGTGGGGTTATGCGGTTCTCTGGAGCGTTGTTTTTATTTTGGTGGGAATTTTTGAGGAATTTTTATTTCGAGGCTACGCGCAATTTACGCTCTCCATGGGCGTTGGATTCTGGCCTGCCGCACTTTTGCTTTCGGCCGGGTTCGGCGCAATTCACCTGCACAATGCGGGCGAGGATAAAATCGGCGCGCTCAGCGTGTTCGTGATCGGGATGTTTTTCTGCCTGACATTGTGGCGCACTGGAAATCTTTGGTTCGCGGTGGGATTGCACGCGGCGTTCGACTGGGGCGAAACATTTTTGTTTTCCGTGCCGGATAGCGGCCTTGTCGCGCCCGGGCATTTTCTGAATTCGTCGCTGCACGGTCCCGCGTGGCTCACGGGCGGCCTGGTGGGGCCTGAGGGTAGCGTCATGTCATTTGTGGTAGTAGGAATCACCGCGGTGATTTTTATTTTTGTCTATCCGAAAGTTGATTCAACTACAAATACT
>DATAPT010000530.1:0-9495 GCA_036265065.1 Candidatus Acidiferrales bacterium
AACTCGTTCCGGGTAAAATGATTCAGTATGTGGTCAATACAAATCATCACATGGCTTATGCTGGTGGGCTCCGCACGTATTTCTCGCAGGGAACGACGGTCGTAACCCACCAGACGAACAGAGATTATTATGTGGGAATACTGTTCAGTCCGTTTCCGAGGACGGTGGACCCGGATCGGATGACGATATTTAACCCGATGTACATGATCAGCCGGCGGCCACCTCCGATTGAGACGGTGGGCGGCACGACGATGATTGGAAAATACGTCGTCAGCGATGACGAGCGCCAGTTGCAGGTGTGGCATGTGCAGGATATGGCGTACGAAGTGGGAGAGAGTTACATTAAAATCCCAGGTCCATCGCTCGCCAGAGGTAATCACTCCGCTGACATGTTGATGGTCTATCTGCCGAAAGAGAAGATCCTGATCAACGCGGATCTCTATGTACCGCCAGAACCGGGTGCAAAACCGGCTCCTCCAACTGCCGGCATGCGAACGTTGTATCTAAATATGAAGAAGCTGGATCTCGATGTCGCACAACATGTCTCGATCGTAGGGCCGCGAGCCGGGTCAAACGACGAGTTCGTCAAGCTCATCAGTAACGCTCAATAGAAGAATTTTCTTCAAGCTCGCCAGAGATTCGGGACAACTCCACAACGGCTGTCATCTTGGCGGCATGTTGGCGCTTCTAAAGAATTACGATTCACGAATCACAATGATGTCCCGGATTGATTCCTGGGACGGACAAGTCTATATTCCTACCACGTCTGGAACCCGGTACTGCCTTCATAAAAGGGAGATACATATGGACCGCAAACTGAGCTTTGCAGGCCTTGTTTGGGCGCTCGAATTCGTGCTCTTGTTCGGCTTCGCAACGCTTGCCCGAGCCCAGAGCAGGAGTGAGAAAAGCGCCGGCTCGGGCGCGCTTGCCGGACTCGGTTCGATTTCCGGCACGGTCAAGGCTCCCAAAGAATTCAAAGCGGCGAAAGTTTACGCGAAGAATGTAGACAAGAACGTTGTGTATATGGTGTTCACCGAAGGCGGGCGCTATCAGGCTGTGGACCTTTTTCCCGGCAACTATGAAGT
This sequence comes from Candidatus Acidiferrales bacterium, assembly GCA_036265065.1. GTDB lineage: Bacteria > Acidobacteriota > Terriglobia > Acidiferrales > UBA7541 > Palsa-360. The sequence goes on from DATAPT010000530.1 coordinate 1,086, forward strand.
GAGCGTCACGAAGAACGGTTTCACTGGCGGAGACGTCCAGAAAGTTACGATTGCTGCAGGCGGAAGCGCGACTGCTGACTTCACACTGAAAGAAGGAACGTACAGGCCGAACCAGCAGATGCGCGCGAATCTTCCCAAGGGCGAGCCGCTGGTTTCCTACGACGAGCTGTATCCTCCGAGCCACGCGCGCGAGACGATTGAGCGAACCTGCATCATGTGCCACGGCCCTGACTTCCTGCCAAACAAGCAGTGGGATGAAGAGAAGTGGAACGCCGCAATCGATCTGATGCAGAACCCGAATGACAATGCGGGCTCGCGGCTTGTGCCGGGCACTTTTGCCGCCGGCGAGCGCGAGGAACTTGTCGCTTACCTCGTGAAAAATTTTGGTCCGGACAGCAAAAAGCGCGGATTGGCTGTTCCCGACGAGCCGATCGACGAAAAGGCGCTCGGCAAGGCCATGTTCATTGAGTATCACATTCCGCCGCTGGCGAAAGGTGATCGCGGATTCCACGACGCGCACCTGAGCCAGAATGGCGATGTATGGTATGTGGACGCGCGCGGCTTGCAGGTCGGCAAAATGGATCCGCGCACAGCCACGTGGACGGATTATCCGGTTGCCGGTCCACAATTTCGAGGCCACGGGCTGACGCAGGACGCCAGCGGCGACATCTGGATGGCGGGGCACACGGCTTTTGTGCGAGTCGACAGCAAGACCGGGGCGCTTAAGTATTATCCATATGACACCGAGGCCAAGCGGCCACCGCATGGCAACACACCGTTCGTGGATTCCAAGCAAAACATTTGGGAGTCTCTCTCCTGGGCTAACGAAATTGCCAAGTGGGACCGCACCACGGGCGAGGTTTCGTTGTACAAGACGCCGACGGACAACAGCTTCGCCTATGGCATGGTGATGGACAAGAACGATAAAGTCTGGCTCGCGGATTGGTGGCGCTGCAAGGTGACGAAATTCGATCCGGCGGACAGCCAGTGGATCGAGTACGCCCCGCTCAGCAGGCCATGCACCATGCGGCGCGTCTTCGCGGATCACAACGGCATGATCTGGTACGCGCTGGAATGGCCCGGGAAAATCGGAATGCTCGATCCGAACACCAATAAAATTGTTGAATACGCGCTCCCCGTGAAGTGGTCCTTCCCCTACGACATTCAGCAAGATCACGACTCGAATTACTGGATTGCGGATTCAGGGCAGGGCGGCGCGCTCATAAAGTTCGATCAGAAATCGAAGAATTTTACTTACTATCCCTACGTTCAAAGAACCGACATGCCGAAGATCGAAGTTTCCAATGAGAATTCGATCTGGTACACCACGCGTTCGGCCGATCCGCAGGATCAGGCGCTCGGCGTGCTGTACCCTGACAAGTCGAAAATTCAAACGCTTGCCGGCTCATACTAAAAGCCAGGGAGCTTGAAATGAAAAGATTCTCGCTGAATTTTTTGATCGCAGTTGCCGCAATATTGGCAATCGGAGTCCCGCTCTGGGCGCATCACGGAAACGCCGCCTACGATGACAAGAATCCCATCACCATCAAGGGCAGCGTGACGGAATTTGCCTGGACCAATCCACATGCTCAAATTTATCTGGACGTGAAAGACGAGAAGGGCAACGTTGTGCACTGGAGCGTGGAAACATATAGTCCTGGCAAGCTGGTGCGGGCCGGGTGGACGAAGGATATCGTGAAGGTCGGGGACTTGGTTTCCATTAACCTTATTCCCGCGAAGAATGGGTCGCCTGTCGGCTTTCTGCACAAGCTTGTCCTCCCAAACGGGAAAGAACTGGGGCTCCAGGAACAAGACTATTGAGCCAGGCATTTTTTATTTGAAAACTTTTGAGTGTGCTGCGCCCGGATTTTTGAAATGGAATCGAAATAGAAACGTGAAATAAGGGGAAAGCTTCACAATGCAGAATCGCATCGTGACGACGGCATGGATAGCAGCGTTCGCGGCGATACTTTTTTTGCCGGCGCTGGTCGATGCACAAATGCCCGGCCAACAACCGCCTGCGGCAAAGAGCTCCCCTTCAGTTCCCGCCGATCCGCGTAATCTTTCCGGCATGTGGGAATTTTTCATGGGCATTCCCGGCCAGGGAATCTACGCGACGCCCAGCAAAGATGCTCCTCCCATGACGGATTGGGCCAAAGCGAAATACGCGGAAGCAAAGCCCGGCTATGGTCCTAAAGCACAGGCCGGAGGAAACGATCCAATTCTGAAATGCAATCCGGCCGGGATCCCGCGTATCTTGTTTTTTCCGCAGCCATTTGAAATTTTTCAGTCGCCGGAAAGAACTTTCATGTTCTTTGAGCGCGAGCATGAATGGCGCCAAATCTGGACCGATGGGCGAAGCCATGGCGCGGATGCCGCGCCCACATGGATGGGCGACTCGATCGGCAAGTGGGAAGGTGACACGTTCGTTGTGGATACCATCGCGCTCACGGAAAAAAGTTGGCTCGATTTTTACGGCGATCCGCATAGCGACGACATTCACTTGATTGAACGCTTCAAGCGCGTGGATCGCGACACGCTGACGCTGCAACTAATCGTCGAGGATCCCAAGGCGTACGCGGCAACCTGGGTCGGCGATACGAAAACCTACAAGCTGCTCAAGGGTAAGAAAGCTTACATGGAAGAGCTTCCATGCATTCCGGAAGAAGAGGACGCCTTTACGAATCGCATCAGAATGCCGGCGGCGTCGCGGAAAAAACCGTAGCACAGGCACTCTGCCTGTGTGCTTTTTGCCGTCGATTAGTTTGAGGACGCGCTAAATGTTCAGAAAGGTGCACAGGCAGAGTGCCTGTGCTACTTACCTATTTCGCTAGATACATGTATCCCACCGTGTTGTTTCCCGGCGAAGCGAACCACATCCTGCCCTTGGGATCGTTGTTCAGTTCTCTCATTCCGTTGCCGACCATTGGCGCGGGGTATTCCGTAATTTTTCCAGTCGCGGGATCGATGCGGCCGACGGTGTCCATAATTCCTGATGCGTACCACACCTGGTTGGACGTATCGATGCCGATGGGATACGGCGAAGGCTGCTCGCCGGGAAGCTGAATTTCCTTGAACGCGCCGGTTTCCGTATCCAGGCGCACGATCTGGCCCCTGTCATACTGGGCCAACCAGCCGATTCCGTTTGCGTCGACTTGAAAGCGGCGGCGCGAGCCGGGCTGCGGCGGCGGAGTCCATGTCGTAACTTTCTCGGTCTTGTAATCCACCTTGAAAATTCTGCCCTGCCCGCCGGCTTCGTCGAACCAGATGTTGCCGGCCTTGTCGAGATTCGCGCCATACGTGTTGGGCGCGTCTTTCACTTCCGTGTAAATTCCAGTTTTAGGATCGAAGCGGTAAGAGTAAGGGCTACCGGAAACCCACAAAATTCCCTGCGGATCTTCGCGCACGGTGTTCATCGTCTTTCCCGGACCTTTGTACTTGGTTTGCTTGCCAGTCTTGACGTCGACCTTTACTAGCGTGCCGCCCTCCTCCACCACCCACGCCGAAACACCATCGCGAGTCATCTGCACCGACCGCGTGCCCACGCGAGGCGACTGGCTCTCCCACAAATATTCCCGCAACTCTCCCGTTTCCGGATTTAATCTCCCGGCGCCGTTCACTGTCCCGAAATACGGGCACCAGATATTGCCATCCTTGTCCGGATTCGCGTCCCACGTCATGCGACCCGGCGGCATTTCGTAAAGGACGAACACAATCTTGAGCGCGTCATCGCTGAACTGCTTCATCCAATCTACATATCCGGGTAGATCGGCAGGCGATGCGGGAAGCGCACCGGGTCCTGTACCGAAAATCTTGCTCGCATAAGCTGCAAGTTCATTGAGGTCTTGATCATTTTTGATCTGGCTGTAGACGACGCTGCCGCCGATTCTGGTGGACATCTGGTCCTTCAGGACATCGCGCCAACCGTTTTCATCTCGTCGCACGTTGATGAACTGCTGAAATCCGTGGCAGCTCGAACCGCAGTGCGCGAATTTATCCTTGCCGGGTCCCTCCGGAAGCAGATCGATTCCTTGAATGATGGGAATTTCGTCCCAATGGACCATCTGCTTTTGCAGCGTCCAGTCAAACGTTGCATTCTGATTTTCGGACAGAACGATTCCGCTCCTCGGGTCGGAGCGGTAGCCGGTTGTTCTGGCAACCACTTGATAATCGCCTGCGGGTAGATTCTCCACGCGATACTTTCCATCGCTGCCGGAAAGCACGATGACCGTCGCGCGAGTTTTTGAATTTCGTGCCTGCACGAAGGCAGCGCGAAACGGTGACCCGTCCGGCCCGGTGACCTTGCCGGTAATCGTCGCGCCGAACGCAAGCGAGGAAATAAATCCAACAGCGCAAAACAAACCCAGGATCGTATGTATTCTGAGCTGGTTCATATGTCCCCCTTGCAATGGGCGCGAGATCTTTGATGTTGCCGAGCAGCGTTGCCGCGAGGCTATCAAAGTGACAGAGCAACTGTCCATGAAGATATTCCAAAGCAATTTTTTAAATTTATGCGGACGTAGAATGACGCACGACCTGACAACTATTTCGTATTTCGGCTTACTTCGCGCAAGGATCACATTCCGAAGGGTAAAGCCCACGCCGCTGAATTGCCGCACGTGGCATAGGCTTCAGCCTGTGCGGGGTTAGGCCTTGCACCAATTTAAAAACTCGAAGGGTTCGTCCTTGCAAGAACTAAACCCGCACAGGCTGAAGCCTATGCCACATAAAACGGATGCGCTGCTTTGATTTCCGACGCGCCTCGCGCCTCGCTGTCCCGAGCGGTGAAAACGTGCTATGTTTCGCGGCAATAACGCGCGCAATTCAGTTGATGGCGGGAGGCAACAGCGATGGCGAATCGTCCTTTTGTAAACTTCGATTCCTCCGCGGATTTTGGCGCACATTTTGGCTCGAATTTTCGCGATGCAAACGAAAAGCTTTTCGAGTCCGGCGCATCCCGCAGAAAATTTTTGAAGGCTCTCGCCATTGCCGGAGCCGGCGCAATTCTTCCCGGTAGCAAAATAATGGCGCAGGCGATATCCCCTTCCGTGCGTCCCATGCTCCGACGCGTCGATGTCCACCATCACTTGTTTCCGCCGTTTTATATCGAAGCGATGAAAGATCAGCTGGCCGCGAGCGGCTTCACGCTTCGCCAATGGTCTCCCGCGATTTCGCTGGACATCATGGACAAGCACGGAATTGCCACGGCATTCGTGTCGCCTGTGCAGCGGCTGGTGATGGACTCCATGAGTGATCGCGCCGAAAAAGGACGCACCCTTGCCAGAAAGCACAATGAGTACGGCGCGCAGATGGTCAGGGACAATCCCACCCGCTTCGGCCACTTCGCGGCTCTTCCCTTGCCAGACACTGAAGGAAGCCTCAAAGAAATCGCTTACGCGCTGGATGTTCTGAAAGCCGATGGCATCGCCCTATGGACGAGTTACATGGACAAATGGATGGGAGATCCGTCCTTCGCGCCTATTTACGTGGAATTAAACCGCCGCAACGCCGTCGTCTTTGTGCATCCCGCGCGCGCCTCGTGCTGCCGCAATCTCGCCGGACAATCGGGCATCATCGAGTACGACATCGACACGGCGCGCGCCATTGACAGCCTGCTGTGGGACGGAACTCTCGCGAAAAATCCGAATATCCGCTTCATTTTTTCGCACTCTGGCGGAGCGTTTCCGGTGCTGGCCGCGCGCATTGTCGACGATTTTCCAAAAAATCGCGCAGGCAATGCGCCGCACGGCGTCGAGTACGAATTCAAGAAATTATATTTCGATACGGCCCACGCAGGCCGCGCGCCCGCGCTTGACGCGCTGAAAGATCTCGTCCCCGTATCGCAGATCATGTACGGCAGCGACGCGCCCATCCGCAACTACGAACTGACCGACGACTGGCTCGTTCAATACGCCGGCTTTTCAGAGGATGACTGGAAAGCGATAAATCGCGGAAACGCCGAGCGATTGTTTCCGCGACTGAAGACGTGAAGGGACGATTGCGGCCTCTATTTGTCTGGTGTTGCACGCCTCGCGGCGTCCCAGTATGAGGAGTGACTCATCGCCCACCCAGCGGCATGCCCGCTGAAGGCGAGCGCTACATTTTACATTCAGGATTTGCGATTATCGCGGACTACGGCGTCCTTCAGGTCCGCGCCATCCATTTTGACGTCGGTCAAATCGATTTCGCGGAAGCTGGCCAGGGCGAGGTCCGAGCCGGAAAAATCCGCGCCGCGCAAGATTGCCTGGCGCAGAACCGTGCCGCGCAGAATGGTTTTGTGCAGTTTTGCGGAACGCAAATCGCCGCGAAAAAGTTCCGTTCCGCTCAAATCGGCTTCGCTTAAATCCGCGCCCTCCAGTTTTGTTTCCGTGAAATCGCAATTGCGCAGGTCGGCTTTGCGCAGATTGGCTTTGCTCAAATCCGCAAAACTGAGTTTGCTGCCGCGCAAGTCGGCTTTTTGAAGATTGCATCCCACCAGGTTTGCGCCGGTTAAATCGCGCTTCTTTAAATCCTGGCCGGACAGATTCGCGCCGGAAAGGTCGGCGCGTTCGCCGCCCGGGTGTCCCTTATGAAATTTCTCGTGCGCTACCAGGATGTCCTCTAACTTCTTGCCTTTGTGTCGAATGGTGTCCGCCTTCCTTGGCCGCGAGCGCTCCGTCGCTTGTCCGGCGCGCTGTGGCATCTTGCCGCAAATGGATTCTTGTGAGCATTCATTCTACAGAAATCGGCGAGCCACGCAAACCTGTGATAACTTGGGCGTGTGATGACACTGATGGAAAAGCTCAGGAATCGAGCGCGCTCGCATCCACAGCGAATTGTGTTGCCGGAGGGCGAAGATCCGCGAGTTATTTCGGCCGCCGCAACCATCGGACGGGAAGGTTTTGCGAATATCACGCTGCTCGGACGGAAACTGGTGATTGCAGCGATTGCTTCTGACGTGCACCTGGATTTGGACAGCATCACGGTCGTTGATCCGGCGGTGAGCGATCGCGCCGAAATCTATGCGCAGATTTATTATGAACGAAGGCGCGCGAAGGGCGTGTCATTGGGCGAAGCGAGGCAAACCGCGCGGCGCCCGCTTTACTTTGCAGCGTTGAGCGTTGCTGCCGGCGATGCGGATGGGTCCGTAGGTGGCGCTACAAACACGACGGGCGAAACAGTCCGCGCTGCGCTGCACGCCATCGGACTGGCTCCCGATGCGAAGCTCGTTTCCAGCTTTTTCGTCATGATTGTTCCAGAGCGGCCGGGTTTGGATATGTCCACCGGCGGAACGCTTTTGTTCGCGGATTGCGCGGTCGTGCCGGATCCGAATGCCGAGGAGCTTGCCGAAATTACGCGCGCGACGGCGGAAAACGCCCGCACCCTGCTCGATGCGGAACCCCGCGTTGCGCTGCTTTCATTTTCTACCAAAGGTTCAGCAAATCATCCGCGCGTTGAAAAAATTAAAGAGGCGCTGCGCATTCTGAAAGCGCGAGCGCCGCGGCTCGCAGTGGACGGAGAATTGCAAGCCGACGCGGCGCTGCTGGCGAAGGTGGGAAATTCTAAAGCGCCCGGCTCGCCCGTGGCTGGCCGCGCGAACGTCCTGATTTTTCCTGACCTCGATTCGGGCAATATCGCTTATAAACTGGTTGAACGCCTGGGCGGTGCGCAAGCCATAGGCCCGATTTTGCAGGGATTGGACAAGCCCGCAAACGACCTCTCGCGCGGATGTTCGGCGGAGGATATCGTCAACGTGGTGGCCCTTACCGCGCTGCAGGCGATCGCGCGGAAAGAAAAATCGTTGGAACCACAGATGCACGCGGATCAGCAGGGATAAATGCCAAAGGCTGATAAAAACGAATAATCAATTTAAACCGGGACAAAAATTTGGTAATTTGCGATTGTGGAAATTGACTATGGCATTAAAACTTCGCAAAAATATTTTCCCCCGCCTTCAGTTGCTTTTTATTTTATCCGTGTTCATCAGTGTGCATCTGTGGTTCCACTCTCCCAAAGCGTTTGCGCAGGAGGGGCGTGATCAGGAAGTGGCGGTGAATCTGGCGGAAGGGCGAGTGGTGATTTGCGCCGCGAAAGACGGAATTATTTTGGCGGCAATGAATGCGCATGGCGAGGCGAATTCGAAGGTGCCCTCGATTGAGATTCTTTCCGCGGACCGCATGGGAGTAATGCTCGGAGCGGTCGAATGGGAGCAGCCGGATTCCAAGGAAAATACGATCCGGCTCGACGAAGAATTTCGCCACATCATTGCGGCCGCTTTTAACACTCCCGCCCGGCCAAAAGAAGCGGACGCAGGCAATGATATTGAGACGATTGGAATCGCCGTCCTGGAGCGAGTTCGAAAAGTGGCGGAGATTTTGCGCCACAAAGTGAATCTGGGCGCTGACGAACCGCTGATTCGAATTGTTCTGGC
>DATAPT010000531.1:0-8311 GCA_036265065.1 Candidatus Acidiferrales bacterium
ACTTACGGAACTTCCAGCCAGGCGGATCTCGTGATCAGCGAAATTGAATTGCTCGGCATTCAGAGTGAGTTCCGGCTGACGTATCGCGGCGACGATCTCGGGAAATTTCATCTGAATGGGCCTCCGGGAATTCACAATGTGCGCAACGCCGCTGCCGCTGCTGCTGTCGCGCTCTACTTAAATGTGCCTTCGGAATTAATTCGCGTGGGCCTTGAGGAATTTGCAGGAGTTGGCCGCCGCTTCGATGTGAAGGGCGTCATCGACCGCATCACGCTGATTGACGATTACGGCCATCACCCGGTCGAAATTCGCGCCACGCTCGAAGCCGCGCGCGGCTGCCACTTTGACCGCGTCCTGGTTCTCTTTCAGCCGCACCGTTACACGCGTACCAAGCATCTGTGGGATGAATTTTGCCGGGCCTTCAATCAGGCGGACATGTTGGTCCTGATGGACATCTACGCTGCCGGTGAGCAACCGATTCCCGGTGTCAGCGGCGAGGCACTTGCGGAAGCGATTCGCGCCGCCGGGCACAAAAATGTTGTTTATCGCAGCTCGATGCAAGAGGGAATTGAAGAATTGCTGAAGGCGGCGAAGCCGGGCGATGCAATTCTTACGATCGGCGCGGGAAACGTGAGCCGCGCGCCGGGCGAGCTGGCCGTACTTCTGGGAGCAAGGGTGTCACTGCATCATGAGGATTAGCGATTCCAATTTGCTTGCGGCCATTGTCGCGCTGGGCATCGAGCACAAGGCTGGTGTGTCGCTGGCGCAGAAAACTTCCCTCGAAATTGGCGGCACGTCAGATGTTCTGGTCATTCACAAGCACGAATCCCTCCCCGGACTGATCCGACTTTTAAAAGATAACAAAGTGCCGCACCGCTTCCTCGGCGGCGGCAGCAACGTGCTTCTGCCCGATGGCGAGCTTCCCTGGGTGGTATTGCAATTGGCAAGGCAGGATCCGGATGTGCGTTTTGAGGGCAATAATGTGTTCGTGGATTGCGCGGCTGACCTGGGCCGCACGGTGACCACCTGCGCCAAACACGACCTCGGCGGCATGGAAGGGCTGATCGGCGTGCCCGGCTCGATTGGCGGCGCGCTGCGGATGAACGCCGGCGCCTATGGGACGCAAATCGGCACCCACGTCCGCGAGGTAAAAATCTACCGGGCGGCGACGGGGCAGATAGAAACTTTGCGTGGATCCGAAATAAACTTCGAATACCGGCATACATCTTTTGCGCCTGATGATATTATGCTGACGGTGCGACTGGAACTTCCGTCCAAATCGTATAGCGAGATACTTCAAGGAATTCGCATCTGCAATGAGAAGCGGCGAGCCAGCCAGCCGCTCAATCAAAAAAGCGCAGGCTGCATTTTCAAGAACCCTCCCGGAGGTTCCGCGGGGCGCATGATCGATGAGCTTGGCCTGAAGGGCCACTCCGTCGGCGACGCCCGTGTGAGCGACCGCCATGCCAATTTTTTTATTAACGCGGGACACGCGACCCAATCGGACATGCTCGCATTGATTGCGGATGTCCGGCGACGCGTGCGCGAAAAATATGGAATTGAACTGGAAGAAGAAGTGATCGTCTGGAAGGAACAATGAGCGCAGAACCCGATTATCTTCCCGCGGATGCACTGGCTGAAGACGAACCGAAGTATCTCCGCCGCCAAAAACCGGTGGAGATACGCAAGCGCAAATTCAGCCGCAAAACGTGGCCGTTGTACCGGCGCATCCTGGTCGCAAGCGTTGCCGCGCTCGTTGCCATGTTCGCGGTATACGCGGGCGTCACCTACCTGCTATATTCCCCCGACGTTCAATTGCGCAGCGCGGAGCAAATTGAAATTCAGGGCAACCGGTTCGTTCCAGACGAAGCTGTCTCAGAAAAATTTTCGGCGGACATGGGACGCAGCGTGGTGCGCGTGCCGCTCGGCGAACGCCGCGAAGCGCTCGAATCGCTTCCATGGGTGGAACAGGCTCACGTGCAGCGCGTGATGCCGAACAAGATTCGCGTGGAGATCGTGGAGCGCACGCCGGTGGCGTTTCTTCGCACGGGCAGCGATCTCTCACTGGTGGATGCGCAGGGCGTGATTCTGGACCGGCCAGCCGATGGTCAATTCAAATTTCCAGTGGTGGGCGGGATTACGGAATCCATGGCGCGGGATGCCCGCGCGACGCGCATGAATTTGTACGCGCAGTTTATGAAGGAAATCGAACTGGCGCGGCCCGGAGCGGATGATCACGTCAGCGAAGCGGATATTTCGGATCCCGCCGATTTGCGCGTCACGCTGACCGGCATGGGATCGGCCGCGAGCAAGACTGCGCCGATTCTAGTACACTTCGGCGACTCTGATTTCGGCAACCGCTATCACCTGCTCGCGGATAATATCGATCAGTGGAGAGCCGGCGCGGGCAGCGTGGATTCGGTGGATTTGCGTTTTGCGAAGCAAGTGGTGGTGAATCCGGAATCGAGCACGGTGGCCACGAATTTTAAGCCAAGCACGCCGCAGCCTGTGGCGCAACATGTTGCGCCACATGTGGTGCAACACCCGGCGAAGCATGTGGCTCAGCATTTGCCGGCGGCGCGAAAACAGCGCCAGTAAAATTTGAATATTGTCGTCTTGCCGAGCCCGGCGGGCATTGTAGGGGCATAAGGAGCGGGCGTTGTGACAAAAAAGGGTAAGTATCTCGTCGCGTTGGATGTGGGCAGTTCGAAGACGTGCGCGATCATCGCGGAAATGACCGAATTGGGGCCAAAGTTTGTGGCGATGGGGGCGGCGGAATCCAAGGGCCTTCGCAAAGGATTGATTGCAAATATTGGCGCAGCGGCGACTTCTGTGCGTCGCGCGATTGAAGAAGCGGAAGGCATTGCCGGTGTGCCTGTCGAACGAGTGATTGTTGGTGTGGCCGGAAGCCACGTTCGCGGAGTGAACAGCCGCGGAGGCGTCACGCTTGGCCACAAGCCGCGCGACATTAACCGCGACGATGTGCATCACGCGGTGGATGCGGCGCGAAATATTTCTCTGCCCGACGATCGCGTCGTGCTGCACGTCCTGCCGCAGGAATTTCTGCTCGACTCCCATAACAATATTCGCGATCCGCTGGGCATGATCGGCGGGCGCCTCGAAGTGAACGTGCACCTCGTCACGTCCTCGGCTTCCGCCATGCAAAATCTCGTGATCGCCATCAATCAGGCGGGCGTCGAGGTTGCGGACACTGTACTCGAGCCTCTGGCGTCGGCGGAATCCTGCCTCACGCAGGATGAACGCGAGATGGGTACGTGCCTGCTCGATATCGGCGGCGGAACCACGGAGCTCGTCGTATTCGGCAACGGAATGTTGCGCCACGCGGCGGCCATTCCCGTTGGCGGCGATCATTTCACGAATGACCTTGCGGTGGGCTTGCGCACGCCGATTCCTGAAGCCGAAAAAATCAAGCGCGCGCATGGTTGCGTATTTAAAGATTTGATTGTAGAAGATCAGGCGATTGAAATCGCGAGCGTGGGTGACCGCCCCCCGCGCACCGTGTTTACGCGCATGCTGAATGAAATCGTGGAGCCCAGGGCGCAGGAATTGCTTTCCCTCGTGCGCGATGAATTGCAGCGCGGCGGTTTTTCTTCTCTAATTCCCGCGGGTCTTGTACTGACCGGCGGCGGCGCGCATCTAAAGGGACTTGTGGAGCTTTCTGAAAGCATATTCCACCTCCCAGCGCGTGTGGCGTTCCCACGTTCGTTCGAGGGAATGCCCGAACAACTTTCCCGGCCCGAGTACGCAACGGTTGTAGGCCTGCTTCAGTACGGCGCAAGAGCCCGGCGTCAGGCGCCGCAGAGGTCAGTAACATTTGTAGAAAAAATTAAAAGCATGTTCGCGGGAGCGTAATGCGAAAGACTCCAGCGGGGCAGGGCCACTTTTTTGTTGGAGGAAGCGATATGGCAAAAGACGCGGGAATCCGAATTTCGTTTAGCGAGGAAAATCACTCGGGCGCGAAGATCAAGGTGATCGGCGTCGGCGGCGGCGGATGCAATGCGGTCAACCGCATGATTCGCGCCAAGGTCGAAGGCGTTGAGTTCATCGCGGCCAACACCGACTTGCAGGCGCTCAAACTCTGCCAGGCGCCCACCAAATTGCAGCTGGGCGGCAAACTGACCAAGGGACTCGGCGCGGGCGCGAATCCTGAAATCGGCCGCAAGGCCGCTCTCGAAGATACCGACAAAATTATCGAAGCCCTCGAAGGCTCGGACATGATTTTCCTGACCACCGGCCTCGGTGGAGGCACGGGCAGCGGCGCGGCTCCGGTCGTTGCTTCGCTTGCGAGCGAACTTGGCGCGCTGACCGTCGCGGTTGTCACGAAGCCGTTTTTGTTCGAAGGCAAGCGTCGTCAGCAGCAGGCTGAGGAAGCGCTCTCCGAATTGATCGGAAGCGTGGACACGGTCATCGTCATCCCCAACGAACGCCTGCTGGAAACCGTGGAAACGGGCACCAGTTTCTTTGAAGCGTTTCGAATCGCGGACGACGTCCTGCGGCAGGCCGTGCAGGGCATCAGCGACATCATCACGATTCCCGGCATCATCAACCGCGACTTTGCCGACGTTCGAACCATTATGCAGGGGCAAGGCTACGCCGTGATGGGCACGGCAGTGGCGTCGGGCGCGAATCGTGCCGTCGAAGCCGCCACTCGCGCGATCAACAGCCCACTGCTCGAAGATAATTCGATCCAGGGCGCGCAGGGTATCCTGATCAACATCTGCGGCTCCTCAAGCATTACGCTCACCGAAGTTCATGAAGCTTCTTCCGTGATCGAAAAGGCCGCGCATGAGAACGCCAATATTATTTTCGGCGCGGTGCTGGACGAGAATATGAAGGAGCAGGTGAAGATCACTGTAATTGCCGCGGGATTCCGCGAGGCGGCGCGCCGGCAACCTCACCAGAAGCCTGCCTTCTTGCCTAAGACTTGGAAGGCCGCTCCTGTCGAGGAAGAAATTGTAGTGGTGGAGCCGGTGGAAATTCCGCAGGAAGCGCCGCGACCTGTGGTGAATGAAGTGATTCACCAGGAAAATACCACGGCTGCGGACGACCTCGACGTTCCTACGTTTTTGCGGCGTGCTGCGCAAAAGGCATAGATTTTTTAGTTCTGTACCTGAATCCATTTCAAGGCGTCCTGATTTTTTCGGGGCGCCTTTTTTATTTTCGGGCGGGATAAAACTGCCGGCGGGACGCCGGCGCTACACCGGATTACATCACATCAAAACCTAGTGGACCGAATTGTGCGGGGCAAAATTTGCCGCGAAAACTTCTGGCATGTGGGATTTATTGCCCAAGACCGGATCATCGCGCTGTGCTAGAAAAATATCGTGCTGCGTAACTGGTTTAGACTCGGTGCGTTAGTTCACTAGAATCGGAATTTAAAGTTTGGCATGGCGTTTGCCTTTACCGTAGCGCCGGCATCTTGCCGGCGGTTTTCCTCAGGGACAGCGTGATTTGTGCCCTAATGTGGCCCCGGATTCTGCCGACAGAAATCTCAGGCCAGCTTCCAGAGCCTGAGTGCTTGACCGGATATTTAATTTAGGAAGAGGTGCAAGCATGTCGATCATTGGCATATTGGGCAGCAATTTATTTGCGGGAGCTGCGAACATTTTACAGGGGAATCAAGGCGCCACGCCCAGGTTCGAGCAGATCAAGGAATAGTTTCAGCAACTGGGGCAGGATTTGCAGTCCGGCAACCTGACGCAGGCGCAAAGCGATTACACCACGTTGTCGAGCGAATTTCCGGGGGCGAACCAATCCAGTACGACGGCTGCGACTACGGCGAACACGAATCCAGTCACCACGGCCACAACAACATCCACCGGAACAACTTCCCTAGCGCAGCAATTCGCGCAGCTGGGGCAGGATCTGCAATCGGGAAATTTGCAGGCGGCGCAGAAGGATTACACGAACCTCCAGCAAGCGGGGCAGCAGAACGGCGCGCAGCAGGTGGGAGGTCATCACCGTCACGGCCATCATCATCATGGCGGTGGGACTCAATCCGCTTCCACCGGGTCTTCCGCGCAGCAGGCGATTTCCCAGGCCTTCGGTACGCTTTCGCAGGATTTGCAGGCGGGAAATCTTTCGGGAGCGCAGTCGGCGTTTGCGACTTTGCAGAATGATCTTCAGCAGATCGGCGGATTCAGTTCATCCGCATCCGGCGGCACAAGTCCTACGAGCACTGCGTCCAGTTCCTCGACGGGCGCGACTTTGAATGTGAGCGCGTAGCTTTCGGCTCATTAAAAAACAAATCGCAATCATCTGAATCGGCCATGTGGTCTGAGGTAAACTCAGTCGCATGGCCGGTTCCATTCGCATTCACGCCAAAATTTTGGATGAGATTTTAAATCACGCCAGAAGAGAACCGCTGACGGAATGCTGCGGACTGCTCGCCGGGCGTGACGGCATCATCGACACAATTCTCCCGGCAAAAAATGCGATGAATTCCGCCACTTTGTACGAAATTGCGCCGAAGGAACTGTTCCAACTGTTCCACGAGATGCGCGAACAGGGTTTGACGCACCTCGGTCAATATCACTCGCATCTCCACACTGAAAATGTTCCTTCGCCGACAGACATCGCGCAGGCCGGCTATCCCAATCATGCGTATTTTATTGCGACCCTGATTCCGAATGCGCCGAGCCCCCTCCGAGCATTTTCGATTCGCGACGGCAAGGCGGAGGAAATTGAAATTAGCGTGACGAATACTCAAGAGTAAGATACGCTAACCATTCTCGGTTTCGTCCCCGGGAAGGCTCAGTAATGGAACTTCTGTGGCACATCGCCCACCATTCAACCCGCTCGCTCAATGCCATCATTTTTTCTTCCGGCAGGGGCGGCCCCGGGGAGGAGTTGATAGTTCGCTTGGTTGGCTATGCCACGATCTGGATGTGGGTTATCGTCCTGGGAATCTCGGGCTGGGTCGTTTCAAACCGCATGCGGCGAAGAATCAAGAAAGATACAGAAAAAACTGTTGAGGGAGCCCATCTAACCTCCCTCTCGACATGGATCAAGGTGGACGAAGTCGAGAAAACGAAGCATCCGGATAAAAACTGGGCTCCTGAGTCCTCCATCTCCGACTATCAACCCTCAAAACGCAATCTCTGATTCGTATTCTCCGCATTTCACATGTTTTTCTCTGTGCGCTCTGTGTTAAATCTTTTTATCTGGAGCGTAGTAAGGAACAAAACTCAACACAGAGGACACAGAGAAAACCTATGAGAGAGAAATGCCGAGAATTGGGAGGTCAACTGAAAATCAGCGACGAACTGAATAGACTGGTGGGTTTTCTCCTCTTTTCTCTTTGTCCTCTGTGTTAAATCTTCTGCTCACCTGAGGCAACTCTGGCAGGCTCCCCGTCGACCACCGAGCGGTAAATCTCCCGCACTTGCTCTGCCGAGCGTGCCCAAGAATATTTCTGAACGAGTTCGTAGCCGCGGCGCACGAGCGTTTCGCGCAATTCGTCTTCGGTGAGAATCTGGCGGATGCCGCGCGCAATCTCAAAAATATTTTCAGGGTTTACCAGCAGCGCGGCCTGCGAAAATACTTCTGGCAGTGACGAAACGCTGGAAGTCAGCACGGGCGCGCCATGCGCCATGGCTTCCAGAGGAGGCAGTCCGAATCCTTCGTACAGGGAAGGGAAGAGGAACGCGCTGGCGCGCGAATAAAAAACGCGCAGGACCGGATGCGGCACGAAACCGAGGAATCGTACGTCCGATTGCACGCGGGAGCGAAGCACGGCGCGCCGCAAGTCCGAATGCTCCTCCGCGGAATCGCCGATCAGCAACAATTTTAAATTTGCATATTTCGGATGATCGCGCAGATCGGCTTTGGCCACGGCAAAGGCTTCAATCAGGCGAGGCAGATTTTTCTGCGGCTTGATGTTCCCCGCATACAGCACAAAAGGATCGGTGACCGCGTGGCGCTCCAGGATGCGGTCCGCGCCTTCGGGCATCGGCTCGCGCGAAAATCGTTCGTCGAGCGCGTTGTAGACGACCTCGATTTTTTCTTCCGGCACGTCAAATGTACGCGAAAGATCGCGCTTTGAGGAGTGCGACACGGCAATGATGCGGTCCGCGCGGGTCAGCGCGCGCCGCGCGAAATATAATCGCCCGGCCTGGAACGGCGCGGAAATTCCCGGCGGAGGCGTGAGAATATCCGTCAAGTCATGGACGGTAATAACGAGCCGCGAAGGAACGACGGCCGGAGCGTAGAACCACGGCATGTGCAAAAGGTCGACGCCCATTTTATGCAGCTTGTAAGGGAGATGAAAATGCGTTTGGAAAGATCCCGG
>DATAPT010000532.1:0-8258 GCA_036265065.1 Candidatus Acidiferrales bacterium
CAATGGCAATGTGCTCGCCGTGCGCTTTTTCTGTGCTCAGATCCCGCCCGGCAAGCGGCCCCGCATCCAGCTTGACGTAGATTTTCTTTTCAAAATCTTCCGTTTGCAGATCCATAAATTCATGTGTGTACCGGGCGTAGCAATAGTGGCAGCCGAATTCGCAGCCCCGGTAAGGATTGACGGTCCAGGAAAAGGGAACACGATTCGAATCGCAATGATTCAAGATCGATTTTACGGGGAGAAGAAAATACTCGGTTCCTCGCTTGGCATCAGCCAGAGCGGAGGAGAAAGCGAGACGGGCGATGCCGACACGTTCGGGCACTGGCCCTGGTGGCAGCAGGGCACTCGGCCCGCTGTCCCTATGGGGAGGGACGTCGGGGAATAAGGTGGGTGTGGGATTCACCCTGCGGCCGCGCAAAGCTTTCCGAAGTTTTTCGGAAGCCGCAGGATTGGAATTTGATGTCGCCATCACCCGTCTCGCGAAGCACGGCCCAGTATTTCGCCTTTTCTTCGCCTTGTCAACTATTATTTTCGCATTTTGTTCGCTTTTAATCGAGCTGGGCGATCAGCTGTCCCTCCGAACACAAGGACAGGTGACGCATGCGACCCTGCGGGCTAGACATTCGAAGCCGCATGGAAAATGCAGGAATATACTCGTTAGGTGAGGGAAAAGCCGTGGCGAAGATTGGCATTCTAATTATTGAAGACGATGAGGCCAATCAGTCCGCCTTGCGCCAACTGCTGGACTCCGAGGGGTGGCACGTTCGTGTCGTTCCGTTGGCAGCGCAAGCTCTTTCGGAGTTGTCCAGTGGCGAATGGTCTCTGGTTATCGCCAACATACAAATGCTGGGGCTCACCAGCCCGGCATATTTGACCTTGCGAGAGTTGGCGTTGGCTCCGGCGGTGGAAGACGGCAATGTGCGGGCGCGCGTGCTGTTTATCGTCCCGGAATCTGCGGTCACCGAAACACTTCCCATCATTGAACGCGACCGATTGCCGTATGTGGTGAAACCATTTCAATTTCACGATTTGCTGGAAAAAGTAAGCGATCTGCTGATCGAAGCGGCCGCGCTGGCGGATCCCATTCGACGCGTGCGACATGATTCGAGCTTATCCGAGCGCAAGCGCAAAGAGGGCCGCGAAGTTCGCGAGTCCGGAAATGTCTTCCAACAGCGCAACACGAGCATGTTTGCAAAACGCGACGCTTACGTGATGACCGAAGAAGAAATCGCGGAATACGAAAAATCGGAAAAAGAAGAGCGCGAAGGGAAAAAGAACAAGAAGCCCTTCGCGAATCGATATTAGAAAGCCTCTCTCCGCCCGCCTTACCTTACTTACAAAATTATGTCCCAGGACTTTCTTCTTTTGATTGCCAGACGCGAATGGCGCTCTGGTCCTGCGTTGTCTCCAGCAATCTACGAATCGTCAATTTCAAAACTGGATGCATAAACTGGGGAGCAAGCTCGGCCATAGGGACGAGAACGAAGCGCCTGTCTGCGAGCCGCGGATGAGGAATCTCGATTCCCTGCTCGCGGATTACCGCATCTTCGTAAAAGAGAATATCGAGATCGATGATCCGCGGCCCGCGAGGAATCAATTTTTGGCTTCCCATATTGCGCTCAATTCCTTGCAGCGCCTGGAGCAATGGTAGCGGCTCGAGAATTGTTTCTGCTTCTACAACGCAATTCAAAAACCAGGGCTGAGTGAGAAAATCGACCGGCTCTGTTTCGTAAATGGCGGAACGCCGCACCATATGCACGCCGAGCCCGCGCAACGCTTCAATGGCGCGTTCGAGATTCGCGGCCCGATCGCCGAGGTTAGAGCCGAGAGACAGGTAGATCAGTTTTTGATTGTCCATTGAATGAAATGAAACCACGGATGGACACGGATTAACACGGATAAAAATCGAAATCCAAATCTTTCCTGAGAAGTTTTGCTGGTTGAATTTTATTGACCTTTGCGGAAGAAACTTTTCGCATTTATTTTCTTAGAATTTATCGGTGTCAATCCGTGTGCATCCGTGGTTTCCTATCAAAAAAGTCCACCCTGGCGGCGCGGCTGTTCGAGGCCAAAATGTTTGTAGGCAAGAGCCGTGGCGACGCGCCCACGCTGCGTGCGGTCGAGCAGGCCCAACTGCATAAGGTACGGCTCATAGATTTCCTCGATGGCGTCTTCTTCCTCGCTGATTGAGGCCGCTAGAGTGCTCAATCCTACGGGGCCGCCCGCATATTTTTGCAGAATGGTGAGCATGAGGTTGCGATCCACTTCATCAAGACCGTGCTCATCCACTCCCAGCATTTGAAGCGATTCCTTGGCCACAGCGAGCGTAATGTGCCCTTGCGCGCGCACTTGAGCGTAATCGCGCGCGCGGCGGAGCAGGCGATTCGCCACGCGCGGCGTGCCCCGGCTGCGGCGAGCCATCTCGTACGCGCCTTCGTCGTCTACGACAATCCCCAGAATAGATGCCGAGCGGCGAATGATCGTCACCAAATCTTCCGGTGTATAAAATTCCAGCCGGTGAACGATGCCGAAGCGTGAGCGCAGCGGCGCCGTCACGAGGCCTGCGCGCGTGGTGGCGCCGATCAAAGTAAATCGATTCAGAATAAAGGGATGAATTCGCGCGCCCGCGCCCTGCCCGATCACCAGATCAATTCGATAATCTTCCATCGCCGGATATAGAACTTCTTCGATGGCCGGAACCAGGCGATGAATTTCATCCAGGAAAAATACTTCTTTTTGCTCCATCGAGGTAAGAATGGCCGTGAGGTCGCCTTTGCGCTCCAGGAGCGGCCCGGAACTGGTTTTGATCGTCACGCCCAATTCGCTAGCGATAATTTGCGCAAGGGTCGTCTTGCCGAGTCCAGGCGGGCCGTAGAGCAAAACATGATCGAGCGCCTCACCGCGGCTGCGCGCGGCCTGAATGGCAATCTCTATGTTTTCTTTTACGCGCGTCTGGCCGATGTAGTCGGCAAAGCGCTGCGGACGCACGGTCGCATCAATGCGCGCGTCTTCATCGAGTATTGCGCCGCTGACAATGCGGCGTCCTTCTTCATCCATATTGGGCTCGCGACTGGTTCCGTGACTCATCTTATCGGGCTGCCCGCGCGGAATTTTGCGAAGGAGCTGTCAATTCCTGCAGAGCGCCGCGCAAAAGAGTTTCAAAGGTTTCGGACACTCCCTTTTTACTGGCGCGCTCAACGGCTTGTTCCGCCGCATGCTGATCGTAACCGAGATTGAGCAGCGCGGAAACGACATCGCCCGCCGCGCCCATGGTCGTAACTGGCTTGCGCGCATCTTCCGGAAATTCTTCGGCAGCAAGCTTGTCGCGCAGTTCGACGATGATGCGCTCCGCCGTTTTGCGACCCACGCCGGGAATGCGAGTGAGCCGCGGCAGATCGCCTGCGCGAACCGCAGGCACCAGATCATCCACGCTCATGCCGGAAAGAATTTTTAGAGCCAGCGAAGGCCCCACGCCGGAAGCGGAAATAAGCAGCTCGAACAAATGTTTTTCGCGCGCGCTCAAAAATCCGTAGAGGGAAATTGCATCTTCGCGCACCTGCGTGTGGATCAGAAGGGTGACGTTGGAATGAAGATCGCCCAGCGCATAGAAAGTCGACAGCGGAATGTGCACGAGGTAGCCCACGCCGCCCACGTCCACCAGCACCTGATTCGGTCTTTTGTCGCCAAGCGTTCCGCGAAGCTGCGCAATCATCTCATGTCAACCAGTCGTGTCCAGCCGCCCGCGATTATGGAGGCATGCCCACAGAGTGTCAACGCAGAGGCATTTCCGGGATCTCCCCGCATAGCATTTGTTACGAATATGAATTTGACTGGATTTTTTTGCCAACGTCGATTTGTTCGAGCAACTACGCCGCAAAATTATTAGTCGCCAAGTCCACGGAATCGATTATGCCGATTACTGCGGAGTCGATGGCGGAGTTGGGACGGCCGACGGCCGTCATGGCGGAAAAACCTTCGGTGGTGAGCAGCACGCGCTCGCCGATGCCCGCGCCTGCCGCGTCCAGCGCGAGGATGGGCTCGCCGCGATCCGTGCCGTCGAGTTGAATGGGCTGAACTATGAGAATCTTGCGCCCTTCATGCGAGGGCACTTTTTGAGTGGCCACCACATCGCCGATGACAATACCAATGAGCATGGACGGAAGTGTAGGGCCGATTGCAGCTGGAAAAAAGGAAAAAGTGTGCATTCGCTTGGATTCACACTTTCAGATTTGAAATTTCAGATTTCAGAAAATTCCAAATATGCTTAGGATGCGATCTGAACTGGTTCTTTTAGGATACCGAAAACAACATCAAGTGTTTCGCATCTGAAAATTACGCTGGCTTGTTCCTAAGTTCGTCTACCTCACGCAAGAAAGAATCTCTTTCCCGGCGGGCCTGATCAATCTGACGGGACTTTGAGGTCATGTGGCGCGGGCCGCGGATGGGAGTGTCCTGCAAATGTTGCGCCCAGCCGCGCAATTGGCGCGAAATATTCTCTGCCAGAGACTTCAGGTCTGAAATTTCTGTTTTGAGGTCAGCAAAAGGAGCCATACTTTCCATGACGCAAAGCAAGAACGGACTTCGCCGGAAGAGCCGCGAGCGATGTACAAGAAGGCGAGGAGTTCGTTCGTTGTGCCGCGCTCAAATCCTTCAGCAATATTATTTGATACGGAAAGAGCGGCGCGTTCGATTTGGTCGCGCAAGCTGCGATGACGGCGGAGAACGGCTTTTTCTCCCATTGAAAATACGCGCACAGCCAGATTCGAGGCAAGTTGCCATACGGGAAGATCCTCAAATCGGGCGTATTTCATCGCGCGATTCTAGTCCAAGCTTAGGGGGATCAGTCAAGATAAGTGGCACGTATGGTGACACTTTGCATCCCCGCCTACCTGGAACACACTTACTTGCTTCTCTAAGTTTCAGGGGCTGCCAGAGGAAATGAGATTTGAGATTTAGTTTTACGAGTCAGCCAGAAAATCAATTTAAAACAGAGCGCTACGGCGCGGTCAGGAGGGAACATTTACGGAATCGACGATGCCAACAATCGTGGCTTCCGTCGGCAAATCGGCGGGCGCGAAGGGAAAACTGGCTTCCTTGCCGCGGCACCAGTAAATCGTTTCGCCGGCACCGGCCCCCACTGCGTCGAGCGCAACTACCGGGCGGCCCTTGTCGCGGCCTTTGCGGTCCAAGGGCTGGACGATGAGGAGCTTTTGCCCGACGAGCGCGGGATCCTTCATCGTGCAGACAACGTTTCCGATAATGCGTCCAAGGAGCATCTTATTTTTTCCGCGCGTCAGCCAGCTCGGCTTCGTGCCATGCATCGAGCATGACTTCGTCTACGATGCCCACGATCGCGGCATCCACGGGGCGGTCCTTGCATTCCGCAGCGTTGCGCGCGGAACTTCCTGTTACCACCAACACAGTCTCGCCGGACCCTGAGCCCACTGTATCTACGGCAATCATGTATCCCGGCTCGCTATCGCCTTGCGGTGAAATTGGCTTCACCACCAAAAGTTTTTTTCCTTCGAGCCGCGCATCTTTGCGCGTCGCAACCACGGTGCCGACAATGCGGGCGAGAATCATGAATTCAGCATCAACCTTTTATCCAACTCTGACTCGACAGTCGTTCATCTGTTCAGCAAAAGTGAAATGAAGCAATTTCATAAATGGCTCGCCCCAGTAGTTGATATGAATTCAGTGGCTAAAGCCCTTTATTTACACTTCCCTGAAAATCGCAGCAGAATAGGCTGCCGAAAAAGTCGTTTAGCACTGGCACTCCTGCTTGTGCGCTCTTGTTAACTCCGGCAAAACCCGCACAGGCAAGAGTGCCTGTGCTACTTGACCCCGGGTCGAAACGATTTTACCGTTGCCTGTGAAGCCGCAAATCACAAAGTCTATTTATGAGATGTCCAGCGTACCGCAGCAACATTGGTCATGCTTCACGCATGATCTTCACGGCATTCCAAAGTCACCGGAGCCAAAGCAAGCCACTAAGCTAAACGCTAGTCTCCGGCGGCAACGGCAGTCTTGCCAATGGGAAGCACATCTTCCAGCGACTGGTGCGGGCGCGGAATGACGTGAACGGAAACCAGTTCGCCTACACGCCGCGCTGCCGCAGCTCCCGCATCGGTTGCGGCCTTTACGGCGGCCACATCGCCGCGAACCATGGCCGTGACGTAGCCCGAACCGATTTTTTCCCAGCCTACGAGCGTGACCTTGGCCGCTTTGACCATCGCGTCCGAGGCTTCAATCATCGCGATCAAGCCGCGGGTCTCGATCATGCCAAGTGCTTCGCCCATGCTGTTTCCTCCGTAGCCGGCATTAAAAGTTTTCGCCGGTTCAGCTGCTGAAAAATGATGTGGCCCGAAAAATTAAACGTTGCCGAAACCGCGTCTCTATCTCAGCGTCCGGTCCTTACGCACCGCTTCTTCGATCAATCCTTCCAATTCATCGCGGGTAATTGAAATACGTTTCGATCGCTGCTCTTCATTCCCCGCGCTGTCGCTCGTAATCGGGCAGCCGGGGAGCATCGGGGCCGCAGTGGTGGTGCCGTAGCGCGCGCGCGCGACGAGCAATTTTTCCACATCACGCCCAGAAAGCAAGACTTGTTTCCCCAGCAACTCCGTCATCAGAGAAACCTGAGCAAAATGTTCGAGCGTCTCCATCCGAAAAAATGCCGTCAACAAATCTGGACCGCACGTCACGACTCCATGATTGGCCAGCAAAATGGCATCGTACTGCTGGACCATGGGCTCGAGCGCGTCGGAAAGCTCCTGCGTTCCCGGAGTTCCATAGGGCGCCACGGGTATGCAGCCGAGCGCGATAATCAATTCGCTGAGCAGCGCCTTATTCAACGGTATTCCCGCAGCGGCGTGCGCGGTGGCGGTAGGCGGGTGAGCGTGAACAACCGAATAAACTTCCGGCCGCCGGTTATAAATTAAAAGGTGCATGGCCAGTTCCGAGGAAGGATCGCGACGGCCAGAAAGTTTGCGGCCGCGCAAATCGGTGATCACCAGATCATCCGGAACCATCATGCCTTTGCTCATTCCGGTCGGCGAGGTCAGCACGCGTTGCGAATCGAGGCGCACGGAAATATTTCCGTCTGTCGCTACGACAAACGAGCGGGAATGAATCCATCGGCCCACCGTGCAAATATCGCGGCGGTGTTCGTCCTCGGACTTTATGTTGCCATTGGCAATAAAATCGGCATTCATCGGTTGCGGGAAATTGCCTACATCCTCTCTATTAATTCCATCCGTGCCAATCCAAGGAATCCTGGTACACCGCCCGCATTTGAAAAACCGCTCCAGAGGCGCGGCGATATAGTACATCCGTCAGGCGTAAATTCCACGCTCCTTCAGCGCAAAAGCGACGCGATCGATTCCCAGCATGTAGGCGGCGACGCGATTGTTGACCTGGTGCATCTCCCCATAGCGGACAACTTCCTCAAAACTGCGCTCAATTACGTCCTTCAAACGCTCGTTCACTTCCTTTTCGCTCCAGAAATATCCTTGGCGGTCCTGAACCCACTCAAAATAGCTGACAGTCACGCCGCCCGCGTTCGCCAGAATGTCCGGGATCACGAAGATGCCTTTGCGGTCCACTATTTCATCCGCCATCGCCGTGCTGGGCCCGTTTGCACCTTCGCACAGGATGCGGGCCTGCAATCTGTGCGCGTTTTGCGAAGTGATCTGATTTTCGACCGCCGCCGGGATGACGACTTCGGCGGGCTGAAAAAGAATTTCGCTGGCGTCAATTTTTGCGCCGCCGCCGGGAAAGTCTGGAAGCGGCTGCCGCTTCACATTCACCCAATCAATTAGTTGGGGAACGTCAAACCCATTTTCGTTATACAGCGCGCCATGAACATCCGCGACTCCCACGATTTTGTACCCGGCATCGTGCAAAAGCATTGCCGCCATGGAGCCGACGTTTCCGAATCCCTGCACGATGACTCGTGTGTTAACTCGAAGCATGCGAAATTTAGCCAGCGCCCGATCGCAATTGAAAAGAACGCCGCGCCCCGTCGCTTCGTGGCGCCCTCGCGATCCGCCGAGGTCCACCGGTTTACCCGTAACCACAGCGGTCTCGGTGTGCCGCACGTGCATGGAATAGGTATCCATGATCCAGGCCATGGTCTGTTCGTTGGTGCCAAGGTCCGGCGCGGGGACATCGCGCTCCGGACCAAACCATTCCAGAAGTTCTGCTGTGTAGCGGCGGGTGATTCGTTCCAGCTCGCCGTTAGATAATTTCGAGGGATC
>DATAPT010000533.1:0-5023 GCA_036265065.1 Candidatus Acidiferrales bacterium
CGCTCGCCCCTTCCACCGTCAACTCCTCGACATTTGGAAAACTATTTTCATGCCCAGTCGATGGCTACATTTACGCGCAGCCGTTGTACGTGCCGAATCTTGCGATTCCAGGCGGTGGAATCCACAACGTACTTTTTGTCGCCACCGAAAATGATTCCGTCTACGCGTTTGACGCCGATGCAAATCCTTGCGTGCAGATTTGGCATACGAGCCTTATTCCATCCGGCTCTCGGGCCATTACCACTCCCAACCTCATCATTACCAGCACCGACATCGTCCCTCTTGTAGGGATTACTGGAACACCAGTAATCGATATAAATTCCTCCACAATTTTTGCGGTGGCAGCTTTTCAGACGATTGGAGCCGCACTTCCCTCCCCCCAGCGCCTCTACGCGTTGGACCTAGCTACCGGCGCGCTGGAGATTAAGACGACCGGGGCACCCATCAGTTCTCCCTTGGGACAAGCTTTCTTCTTTTCTCCCAAATACGAAAACCAGCGCGCAGCCTTGCTGCTGGATAATGGAACCGTGTATGTGGCGTTCGGTTCCTACGGCGGCGAAGGTGACTACAATGGCTGGCTGTTCGCTTATGATTCCGCGTCTTTGAATCAAACTGGCGCTTTCGAAGTCACTCCCGGCGGCTTCCAGGGAGGAATTTGGCAAAGTGGCGGCGGGCCGTCAGCGGATTCGAATCATAACGTTTTCGTTGTTTCGGGTGACGGGACGCTCAATGTTGGCCGACCCGAAATAAATTACGATTATGGCAACAGTTTCCTGCGACTGGCAAATACTGGGGGATTGCCTCTGGTCGACTACTTCACTCCTTGCGATGAAGCCTCAGGCCAGATTCTGGGGACCACCGCGCCTGTCCTTTTGCCGGATTCCGCCGGCTCGTCTTTGCAACCGCATTTGCTAATGGGCGGTTCGAAAGGCGGTTCTCTCTATGTGGTCAATCGAGAGAACATGGGAGGATATGTGGGTCCGTGCCCCGATGCGTCGACGCGTGTGCAAACAATTCCTGTGGGCTCCGCGATTTTCGGGGCTCCTTTATTTTGGAACGATAATGTGTATGTTGCTCCCGCTAACGGGAACTTGAAGTCCTTCACAATGCTGAATGGAGTTGTTGCCTCGACTCCTCTTTCCCCTCAATCCCCGGAACAACTCGGGCCGCAAGGCGCCACGCCCGTCATTTCTTCGAACGGCACAAACAACGCCATCCTATGGCTGATCGATTCCAGCGGTGCGCTCGCCATGCCCAACACGCCAGCCGTCTTGCGCGCTTACGATCCGGCAAATCTTTCGAATGAAATTTATAGCAGCGCGATGGCTGCTGCCTCACGTGATGCGGCGGGACTGGCAGTGAAGTTTTCGGTTCCAACATTAGCCAACGGCAAAGTGTACGTGGGAACTCAAACAGAAGTAGATGTGTACGGCCTTCTTAAGTAGAACAGGCTTCAGCCTGTTTTCTTTTGAATTTTGTAACGCCACCCGAATCTAAACCAGTCAGGCTGACAGCATGGTGAAAAAGTAATCCATTCTGTCATTCCGAGCGAAGCGAGGAATCTCACTTCGATTTGACAATGAGAAAACAACGAAAAACAGATTCCTCGCTTCGCTGGGAATGGCAGTGAGGGTTGCTTATTCCGCAGCCTGTGAGGCATTCCCACTCACATCCCCTCGTAATTCGGGCCACCACCGCCTTCCGGAGGGACCCAGGTGATGATCTCGTAAGGGTCAGCAATATCGCAGGTCTTGCAATGCACGCAGTTCGAAGCGTTGATTTTCAATCGAGGCTGTCCCTTTTCCTGCACCATCTCGTAAACAGCAGCGGGACAAAAATATTGGCACGGGTTTCCGTACTCGGTGACGCACTTCGTCGCGCATACATCCAGATTGGAAACGATGAGATGGCAGGGTTGATCCTCTTCGTGCCGAGTGCCGGAATGGTAGACGTCGGTCAGGCGATCAAATGTCAGCGATCCATCGCCCTTAAAACGTTCCGGCGCGGGAACCGATCCATTCAGCTTCTCGTATTCCTCATGCCCGGGCCGCGTGCGCATGGGATCGATCAGGCCGCGCCCGCCCGTGACGAATTGAATTCCAGCGTGAAATAGTCCTGCGTAAAGGCCGTGCTTAAAACCTTGATGGAAATTTCGTACGGCCCAGAGTTCTTTTTTGATCCAGCTCTGCTCGATCTTTTGCGGAAATGCGGAAAGTGTTTTCGACGTGGCGTCGCCTGTTTTGAGTGCTTCAAAAACGGTTTCCGCGGCAAGCATTCCGCTTTTGATGGCGATGTGAATGCCTTTCAAGCGCTGCGAATTGAGCAGGCTTGCCGAATCGCCGATGATCAATCCGCCGTCGACATATTGGCGCGGCATGGAATACCAGCCGCCGTACGGGACAGTTTTTGCGCCGTAGCGCACCATCTTGCCGCCCTCGAGGACGCGTTTGAGAAACGGATGCGTCTTGTATTTCTGAAACGCGGCGTGCGGATCGAAACGCGGGTCGTGATAATCGAGGCCAATCACCATGCCGATGGAAACGCGATTTCCAGGCAGGCCGTAGAGCCACCCGCCGCCATACATGCTGGTGTCCAGAGGCCAGCCAAGCGTGTGAGCGACGAATCCAGGCTTGATGCGATCCGCTGGAACATCCCACAATTCCTTGATACCAATTCCGTAAACTTGCGGATTCAAGCCATCGAGTTTCAGTTTACTCACCATTTCTTTGGTAAGCGATCCGCGCGGACCTTCGGCAAGCACCGTCACTTTGGCGCGCAATTCGTAGCCGGGAGTGAAATTGTCCTTCGGCTTGCCTTCTTTATCGACGCCTTTATCCTCGGTGAATACTCCGGCGATTCCGTTACCCTCGTAAATCACATTCCTGCCGGAAAATTGCGTGAATAAATTCACGCCGGATTTTTCGACGAGGCCTCCGAGCCATTTCACAAGCTTGTTCAAGGAGACAATGTAGTTGCCGTGATTTTGCAGCGGGGGAGGAGTGATCGGCAATTTGTACGAACTTGACGAAGTCAAAACGTAAGCGGCGTCATCGGTGACAGGCGATTCGAGCGGCGCGGTATTTTCCCAATCGGGAACGAGTTCCGCGAGGCCTCGCGGGTCCATCACCGCGCCGGAAAGCTGGTGCGCTCCGATTTCGCGAGCCTTTTCAAGAACATAAATATTTTCAGCGGAAAGCTCTGGCTTCTCGCCCGAAGCATTGTGCTTTTCAATTAGTTGGGAAAGATATAGAGCGCAAGCGAGCCCTGCGGGGCCCGCGCCCACAATCAGAACATCAGCATCCAGCCGCTCTCGTTCGACAGGCATATTCTCATCGTAGCAGAAGGAATCCGCACCGAGGCGAGTGCGTTGTAGATGTGTTATTCCATTGCAATAAGGGGGGAAGCGCTACAACTGGCATAACGAACGATCAATTTCGCCTTCCATTCTCCGCGTCTCTCCGGAAAATGCCTAATACAGAGGACACAGAGGAGTGCGGAGTTCACGGAGAAATCATGATTCGCCCTGGGCTACTCTTTCGCGATGCCTCGCAGTGCGGCATCTTGCGGGACCGGCTTTTCCGGGTTTGACCAGTCGTAAAAACCTTTGCCGTTTTTCTTGCCGTACCAGCCGGCCATCACCATACGTTTCAGCAAAGAGGGAGAAGAGAAACGCTTTTCCTTGATCTCGTCGAACATGACGTGGGTTATGTAGTACGTGGTATCGAGCCCGACATAATCGAGCAAGGTAAACGGGCCCATCGGATAACCGCAGCCCATTTTCATCGAGGCGTCGATATCAGCGACGGAGCCGACGCCTTCTTCAAATGCGCGAATCGCGTCCATCAGGTACGGAACCAGCAAGCGGTTCACGATGAAGCCGGTTTTGTCGCTCGTGCGCACCGGAGATTTTCCTAGTTTCTTGCCGAAATCGCAGGCGGTTTCAAACGCTTCATCCGTCGTCACGATCGTACGCGCGACTTCCACCAGTTTCATGAGCGGCACCGGGTTGAAGAAATGCAGGCCTACAAACTGGCCGGGGCGCTTCGTCGCCGTCATGATTTCCGTGATGGAGATGGAGGAAGTGTTGCTCGCGAAAATGGCCGAGGGCTTGATGATGGGATCGATAGAAGCAAACATTTTTCGTTTTTCGTCGAGATTTTCTATGACGGCTTCGACGATAAAATCGCAATCGGCAAGATCCTCTTTTCGAGTCGTGCCCATAAGTCGCGCGGAGATTTTGTCCGCCGGTTCTGCAAGCACGCCTTTTGCCGCAAGCTTTTCAAGAGACTTGAGAATCGATTGAAAACCTTTCTCAATACATTTCTGGTCGACTTCCAAAACGGTTACGTCGAATCCAGCCGTGGCGGACACTTGCGCGATGCCGGAACCCATCAACCCGCAGCCGAGAACGCCAACTTTCTTGATCTCCATTACGCGACCCTCTTTCCCCGCGGAATTTTCGCCAGGCAAACGGCGCTATCATAGCGCAGATTGCAAACAGGCTGTCACCATCCGGAGCAATCCATTGCGGAATTTCCAGAACCAGAATTTTGGGATCCATCGGGCTCTATTAGCCCTTAATAATAATGAACCGGCCTGCGATGGCCCGCTGCTGTACCCCGCCTCTTCAGAGGCGGGGTACAGCAGCTGCGCTGTTAATTAGGGCATGCGACTGAGGTATAATTCAGTAAGTCTGCGGATAAGCAACTCGATCTGAATCTTTTGTCATCTATCTGGCTGGACGGCAAGCGTCACGCTACCCGGAGACAAGAAACATATGATGCACCGCAAAATTAAATCCACGGCTTGTTTCGTATTTCTGTGCGGTGTTTTCTTTTTCCCCGCGGGACGCCTGCACGCGCAGGCTCCTCCCGGGCCCATGAATCCTTCGCAGCCCCTGCCTCCGCCGAAGCCTGCGCCCCCGGCCAAAAAGAAGCCGGAGATTCCGCCGCGAAAAACTCTGGCGGGATTCTGGAAATTGAATATGGATGAAAGCGATGACGCGAGAAATAAATTGGACGAG
>DATAPT010000534.1:0-4248 GCA_036265065.1 Candidatus Acidiferrales bacterium
TTACAGCGTCAAGAATCTGCGCCCCATTCAGAATGAACCGTATGCTCCGCCATTTCGCGATCAGGCCACCATGGTGCTTTTCACTCCCACTCAGCTCGGATTCGGAGGGGATGTGTACCCGATCATTACGAAATGGGACGACGTCGCCGAGGAAATCAAACGCGAACTGGGAAACATGGAAAAAAATGAAAAAGATGCCAGAAACAAGGCGAAGGAATTAGCGGATAAGGTTTCCGATCCACGGAAGAAGGCCGAAGCGATTTATGCGTATTTGCAGCAGAACGTGAAGTCGAGCAATTTGGCTGGAGTCGGGTTGGGGCGGACCGCGGATGAGATTATTTCGTCAAAAAGGGGCGACCCGGACGAGATCAATGCCTTGTACATACTCATGCTGCACGAGGTGAAGGTGGACGCGGACATGGTTCTGGCGGCCACTCCGAACTGGTGGTCGCTGGTGAAAGTGTTCCCAAATTTCAGCCAATTTTCCAGGATCGTGACGCGATTGAATTTGAAGGACGGCGTGACTTTTGCCGATCCTGCCGATCCGGCTGCGCCGTTTGGCGATTTGCCGTGGTTCGACCGCGGCGTGCCGGGACTGGCGATTAAAGGCACGAAAATTCAAGACGCGCTGATTCCCACCGGAACCGTGGATGAAAATGTCTCGACCGAGACGAGTACGATACGTGTTGGCAAAGACTGGTCGATGGAAGGCGATGAAGAAACGAATATGAAAGGCGCGGAAGCCATCGATTTCCGTTCAGCGCTGGTGAATGAAGCACCGGAAAAACTGGAAAGAACCTTGACGGATATTTTTGCTTACGGGCATTCCGACGCGGAAGTCAGCCAAATTGTGCATCCTGAATTTCGAGATTCGTCGCAGCCAATTGTGCTGAAGGCCCACGTGAAAGAAAGGGCGACGAACGAGCTCGAACGGGGAGGTCTGCTGCTCAATCCATGGATGGGCGATGCGTTTGAGCGGCCCATGTTCACGGCCAGCGTCAGGCATTCCACGGTGCGATTTAACTATGCGGAGAAGAGAATCAGCACCACGACATGGCAACTCGATCCGGCAATTAAAGTCGATCAATTGCCGAAGGACGTAAAAATAGAAAACGATCTGGGTGGATTCTCTCATTCGTGCACGCAGAGCGGGACGACGGTGACCTGCACGCGCTCGTATGCGCTGAAAAATACGCTGTTGAGAACGAACATCGAATATCTGAATGCCAAGAAATTTTTCGAGGAAATAGCCAAACAAGATCAGGAGGTTATGGTTCTCCGTGCGCAGTAAATTTGCCGCTGGCTGCTGCGTGCTTCTAGGCCTGCTGCTATTGTTCTGCCCAAGCGACAGGTCGATCAGCCGTGCTGAATCTGCGCCGGATTGGCTTGTGACGGCGGGAAAAGTGGATCTTGCGCATTTTGGCGATGGCAGCGCCGCGGTCATTCTTGGTGAGTGGACAGACTTCACGGTCGACGCCACGGGAAAATTTGTAATGACCGAGCGGCGCGCCATGCGCGTGCTGAACCGGCGCTCGGCGGACCGTTACCTGGAAGCGGAGGGACAGGAAAACAATTCGGGCAAGGTGACGAGCATACAAACGTGGGCCATCGCTCCGACGGGAAAGCTTACGGCATCGGGGAAGAAGGACATCGTCACCATTGCTGGATTCGGGTCGTTCGAAGAGTTCACCGATGTCCGGTTGAAAAGAATAAGCACTCCCGGCGCGGAAGATGGATCACTTGTAGGATCGGAAGTTGTGACGGAAGGGCGAATCCCGATCAGCGGCGAGAAGTTTCAGATGGAGGAAGAGCTGCCGGTTCGTGTTCGCGAATTGCATGTGTCCGTGCCTTCCGGATCGCTGCGCTGGTTTTTGAATCACCCGGAGCGGGTTGAAGTCGTCAGCCAGTCGGAAAAAGACGCAACTTTCCGGGCGCAAAATCGTAGCGCCGTTGCGGCTGAAGAAGATGCCCCGCCGTTTACTTCTGTTGCGGCGATGGTTGTGATTAATTACGACGCCAAGGGGCCGGGAGCGCTGCAGTCCTGGGAGCAGGCGGGACTTTATTACCACACGCTGTTTGATACGGGCGAAAAACCGGAAACTGAAATTGCGTCGCAGGTGGATACTCTTGCCAAGACCCAATCCGATACGCTTTCCAAAATTGACGCGCTCTATACGTACGTTTCGCGCCAGATACGCTACGTCGCGATTGAAATTGGCGTCGGAGGCTACCAGCCCCATCCTCCCGCTGACGTATATAAAAACAAATATGGAGATTGCAAAGATAAAGCAACTCTGCTCATTTCCATGCTTGGAAAAATTGGATTGCGCGCCTATCCCGCGCTTGTGGGGACACGTGGGGACGTGGAGGCGGACCCAAAAGTTCCCACGCTTGCCACATTCGATCACATGATCGTTGCGTTTCCTGTGTCTGCCGAGATTCGTGCCGCGGTTGAAAAATTACCTTCATACGATTCGCAGAATCAGATTTTATGGCTCGATCCGACTTCGGAGACGGACCCATTAGGCCAGCTGCCTGAAATGGATCAAGGCGTGTTTGCGCTAATCTCTTATCCGAATCGAGGCGATCTGCAGAGAATTCCGCAGGCTCCTCCGGCTGAAAATGGGTTTGAATATACGGCCACCGTGCATCTGACATCCGATGGAACGGGAACGGCGGAAGTGGAGGCGAAATATCTCGGAGTGTCTAACTCG
Source organism: Candidatus Acidiferrales bacterium (assembly GCA_036265065.1). Classification (GTDB taxonomy): domain Bacteria; phylum Acidobacteriota; class Terriglobia; order Acidiferrales; family UBA7541; genus Palsa-360. The sequence continues at coordinate 2,715 of DATAPT010000534.1, forward strand.
CACCGCCACATGTTTTATCGAGGCCGGTCGCAAAGCGAAATCCTGAAGACTTTCGAGGGAATGGTCGCGCGGTATGTGAACCAGTCCACCTTCCAGAAGGCGTCCATCTCGGGCGTGGAAGACAGCCATCAGCAAATCGTTGAAAAATTTTCGTTTGCCGGGAATTTCTCCGTCGCTTCCGCGGGGAGCAGTTGGTTTTTTCAGCCTCAGTTTTTGAGTGGAATCGCAGTACCAGAAGTCGGCATGAGGCCGCGCCGCCTGCCACTCGACATAGGCACGCCGTTCCACGTGAAATGCAATTACCGCGAAGAATTGCCGGTGGGAATGAAAGTGGAAAATGTTCCGGACAAAATTTCCGTGAAGACTGAGTTCGGCGAGCTGACCATCGAATATTCAGTGAACGGCAATGTGCTTACAGCTTCGGAGAATCTTTCCTTTTCGCAAGGCCTGATCCTGCCGGAAAAATATATGGAATTTCGCGATTTTGTGAACGCGTCAATCCGCGCGGAACGGCAGCGGCTTCGTGTGGTGACCGCGATGCCGTAAATTTCCATCGCCTGAGAAGAAGTCAGGCTAGCCACCCAACCCGCATGGTGGTCGGGGGCTAAAGAATTTGCGTGAGGACTCAAAATCGACGCGCTTTTGTAGCGCCCGCCTTCAGGCGGGCACATTGGAATCAAGCAGATGCCCTCCTGAAGGCGGGCACTACATGATCCAAAACCGCGTCCTCACACAGACTCTAAAGGACAGTATTCCTCGCGGATTTGATTTCGCGTCTGAACAGGCTCCGGAAAAAATGCCTTTTTCTGTCATTCTGAGCGAAGCGAAGAATCTCTCATCGATTTAAGTATCGGAAAAGAAACAAGGAGAGATTCTTCGCTTCCCTCAGAATGACAGAGTATTGGGTTTTTCCGCAGCCCGTGAAGACGCGACCCACAGAACTGATTGTGAGATGGCTTGACCGTGACAAACAGAGGGAACCGGTTCGCCACTTCAATCTGCAAGCCCAGAAAGGTTTCAGTGTTCTCGAGTTGTTTTATTTTGTTTCAATCGTGGCGGCTTCTTTGGGTTTTTCGGGGATCGGCAGTTTTCGAGAGGGCTTGCGCTCTCGCCGGACATCGGACACCGTGAGGCCGAGCATTTGAATCCTGCAAGCTTCCAATTCATTTTCAAACCATTCTCCACCCACCCGATAGCGCAATACGGAAAAAAGTAAGCTGGAGTATTTCCGTTGCGGTTCGCCGGCGGCTTTGTAAATAACTTCCGCCAAGCTGATCGGAAGCGTATCTCCGTGGGCAACCATCTGGCGGATTTTTTTGGTTCCACGCAGAGTCGGGTCCGCGGTCTGGTTATTCGCTACGAGATCGGCAAGAAAAATTTCAATCTCTTCAGCCCAAACATGTTGATGAAAACCATTCTCAAGGAGAAGAGAAAGAGATTCCATGCCATCGAGCCGCGAAAAACCAATCCGGGAACGAAATCCATGGTGTTTATCGTTTTGAAGCCCATCTTTTTTTGGGCGCCAAATTCGAAG
>DATAPT010000535.1:0-4340 GCA_036265065.1 Candidatus Acidiferrales bacterium
GGCGCGCCCGCGTATCGGTAAGCCACTTCCATTTGTGTCATGCTGTCGTGAGTTCCTCCAAAACATTAAGATACACCACTGACTCGCGCACGCCAGGGCGCAATCCTGCACGAATCATAATCGGTTTGCGTTGAATCTATAAGTCTTAGCCGTAAGGCGGAATCGTAAAGTTCTTCTCTGCGCTCGCTGTGAAGCCTCTGCGATGTCTGCGGCTCAGGCGTTTCAGTCAATGCCAAGATGATCACGCCTATTTCTATTGAGTTTGTGTATGTAAGCTGCCATCTGCATCGCGAAGATTTTCTCTGCGTCCTTCGCGAGAACTCTGCGATCTCTGCGGTTAAAAGCTTTTTAAGCTAATGACGACCAATCTCGAAAAAGACCCCGTCTGCGGCATGACCGTCGATCCTGCGAAAGCCAAGGCCAGCGCCGAACACGCTGGACAGATATATTATTTCTGCTGCACCGGGTGCGCGCAGAAATTCCAATCAAATCCTGAACAATACCTGAAGCCAAAATCCCCCGCTCTGGTGACGCTTGGCGGAATAGCCACTACTAAACCGAAACCTGCAGCGCAACAAATCTCCACGCACGATCACCAGCCTGCCGCTGCGTACGTTTGCCCGATGTGCCCAGAAGTTCGCGAATGGAAGCCGGGCGCATGCCCAAGTTGCGGCATGGCGCTGGAGCCGGAATTTCCGCAAGCGCTAACAAAAACGGAATACACCTGCCCCATGCACCCGGAGATTGTCCGCGATCAGCCTGGCTTTTGTCCTATCTGCGGCATGGCACTGGAACCGCGCACGGTCACAGCGGCTGAACAAGAAAATCCCGAACTGCGCGACATGACTCGCCGCTTCTGGATCAGTGTCGCCCTCACCATACCGCTACTGGCGATCGCTATGGCTGACATGCTCCCCGGAATGCCGGTTCACCGCATTCTGCCCGGCACGTGGCTACCCTGGATCGAACTCCTGCTTGCCACGCCGGTCGTTCTCTGGGGCGGATGGCCATTCTTCCAGCGTGGCTGGGCTTCCATCGTGAACCGCTCTACCAACATGTTCACGTTGATCGCCCTCGGCACCGGCGTCGCTTATTTTTACAGCCTGGTGGCCACGATCTTTCCCAGGATTTTCCCCACATCGTTTCGCGGGATGGACGGCCGTCCGGCAGTTTACTTCGAAGCTGCCGCCGCAATCGTCACCTTGGTTCTACTCGGCCAGGTGCTCGAACTCCGCGCCCGCAGCCGCACCGGGGCCGCCATTCGCGCGCTGCTTGATTTGGCCCCACGTACTGCTCGCGTGCTCCGCAACGGCACCGAGCAAGATATTCCGCTAGACCAGGTACATGTCGGCGATCGTCTGCGACTCCGTCCCGGCGAAAAAATTCCTGTGGATGGAATCGTTCTCGAAGGCCGCAGCTCGGTAGATGAATCCATGATCACCGGCGAATCCGTTCCGGTTGAAAAGACCGATGGCGCGCGATTGATCGGAGGCACGGTAAACGGTTCCGGTTCATTCATCATGCGTGCTGAACGAATAGGCAGCGAAACTCTGCTCGCGCAAATTGTCCAGATGGTCAGCCAGGCACAGCGCAGCCGCGCGCCTATCCAGCGCCTCGCCGATAAAGTTGCCGGATGGTTTGTTCCCGCCGTCATCGCAATCGCCGTGCTCACGTTCATCGGCTGGGCCGTCTTTGGGCCGGAGCCTCGTTTTGCCTACGCAATCGTCAATGCCGTCGCTGTGCTGATCATCGCCTGTCCTTGCGCTTTGGGCCTGGCTACGCCCATGGCGATCATGGTCGGCACTGGCCGCGGCGCCCGCGCCGGCGTGCTGATCAAAAATGCCGAGGCGCTGGAAACTTTGGAGAAAGTCGATACGCTGGTAATCGATAAGACTGGAACATTGACCGAAGGGAAGCCGCGCGTGATGTCCATTAATCCTGCTGGGGATGTTTCAGAATCCGAGCTGTTGCGATTACTGGCTTCATTAGAGCAGGGAAGCGAGCACCCGCTGGCTTCAGCAATCTTGTCAGCTGCCAAGGAACGCGGTTTGACTCTCGCGAGTGTCAGCGAGTTTCACTCTTACCCGGGGAAGGGAATCAGCGGAAGAATCGAAGGCAGATTGGTCATTGCCGGAAACGAAAAATTGTTTTCCGAAATGAACGTTGCGCTTTCCAGCGTATCGGCGAAGGCGAATGAGCTGCGGTCCCGTGCCCAATCAGTAATTTTTCTTGGCATGGACGGCAAACCCGCGGGCCTGATCGGAATCGCCGATCCGATAAAATCATCCACGCCTGCGGCCCTAGACGATCTCAAAAAAGAAGGCCTTCGGATTGTCATGCTGACTGGGGACAGCAAAGCCACAGCCGTGGCGGTCGCACGCGAACTGGGCATCGATCAATTTGAAGCCGAAGTCCTTCCTGAGAAAAAGCGCGACGTCATTGCGAAGCTTCAAAAACAGGGCCGCGTAGTCGCTATGGCCGGAGACAGAATCAACGACGCGCCTGCTCTCGCGCAAGCCGACGTAGGGATTGCCATGGGCACCGGCACCGACGTTGCCATCGAGAGCGCTGGAATTACTTTAGTTAAGGGCGATTTGGCTGGGATCGTGCGAGCGAGAAAACTAAGCCGGGCGACCATGAAGAATATTCGCCAGAATCTGTTCTTCGCCTTCATCTACAACTCGATTGGAGTTCCAATCGCGGGCGGCGTGCTTTACCCATTCTTCGGAATTCTACTCAGCCCGATTTTCGCCGCCGCCGCAATGAGCTTCAGTTCTGTTTCGGTGATTACGAATTCGCTGCGGTTGAGGCACGCCAAGCTGTAGTTCTTGGATACGGCATTCACCGCTGACGGTCGTCGCGCTGCATTTTCTCAGTACTTGGAAATGCATCCAAATTCCCCTGTTCCAGCACAACGTTCTCTCTTACTATCAGCCGGTGCGCGGCCATCTCTTTCAATTTAGGTAAGACGCGGCTTACATGCTCGTCGGTATCCACAAAAACGATGATGACGGGCAGCTTGCCACCCGCATCCACCAGATGGCTGGTCTTAACCCGTTGTCGCCCTAGAAATCCCGCAACCGCATGAGTGACGCACGCGGCGAAAACATTTTCATCGTGCAGATAATTCAGGATCGCCAGATGTAATGGTTTCCCCTGCCATCTGTCGGATTCATTCAGATAAATCGTGACCTGGACTGCCATGGGCATAGCGATTCTATAGCACCCGCGCCAGCGCCATTCCCGCCAGGGCCGCGCCGAGACACAGCAAATTATTCGAGACGAAATTAACGGCCATGAGCATCCATTGCCCCTGCTCGAAGTAGGCCATCGTTTCAAACGCAAAGCTGGAGAATGTCGTGAACGCCCCGCAAAATCCCACCACAATCAGCAATCGCCAACGCGGATCCACGAGTACACGCTGCGTGCTCCAGATCACGAAAAATCCGACTATGAAACTGCCGGTGACATTTATGAAAAGTGTTCCGAACGGGAAGACCGTGCCAATGTATTTTGCGGCCCAGCGGCTGATCAGCCACCGGAAATTGGCGCCGAACACCGCGCCGATCGAAATAATGAGGACGTCACTTAGGCTGCGCACAGTAAAGTTCTCCTTACCAAATGGTAGGAGTTATCAGCGCGCGTTTGGCGGGCGGTTATGGCGAACTCCATCGCCGAATATCCGTTTTATAACAGAGTTACAACGGTGAACACCAGCGGCTCGATTTAGCCGTACCGATTACACTCGCGCTTCTGGGACCGCAACTTCCCGGTTCATCTTGTATGCGTTTGAAATGTACTGGAGCAGCATGCGCTGAGTATTGAAGAAAGATCCGTTCAGTGCAATCGTATTACGCATGATCTCGGTGTAACGGTTCGGCCGTCCGTAAAACATGGGCACGATTTCACGCTCCAGCTTGTCGTAGAGCGCTGCCATTTCAATCGACGGATCTTCCGCCAGTTCGCTGCTGCCGATCGACCATCCGGTAACGCCCTCAATGTGCCCTTCCGCCCACCAGCCGTCAACCACGCTGAAGCTGGGAACACCGTTGAGGGCCGCCTTCATTCCGCTGGTACCTGAAGCTTCCTGCGGCCGCATCGGCGTATTCAGCCATAAATCCACGCCTGAGGTGATGAGCCTTCCCCAACGCATATCGTAATTTTCTACGTACACGGTACGGATCACATCCGACAAAGACGCCGCCCCGCCGACCACTCGCCGGATCAGGTTCTTCCCACCCTCATCATGCGGATGCGCTTTGCCTCCATACACCAGCTGAATAGGTCCAACCTCACGCGCAATCTTTCGCAGACGCTCCGGATCCTGGAACAACAAGTCT
>DATAPT010000536.1:0-2635 GCA_036265065.1 Candidatus Acidiferrales bacterium
CGGGCCTTTAGCGGAGAGAGCACTCTCCACCCGTTGACGGAAGCGGTCGACATCCAGGCGCCCCGCGGGTTTCACATTTCTCGCGACGACGTGGGAGTTTGCCGATTTGGAAGGCCTCGACTGCGCGCCAACGCTGGCCAAGTTGGCGCAGACAACCGCGCCCAAAACCACGCATCTTAGTAGAAGTAAGCGAAGTCTTTTTGTCGATACCAACGAACGGCTCCCCGGTGTTTTGCCTAGAAGGCTAGATTATAGTGCATGCGATTCACGAAACCGCGACGAATGTGGTTGCTTGAGAAAAGGATCGCTTTTCAGTGGTAATTTTTGCTGTATCGTCGTCGCGCGTTGTGCGAAAGGGTTAGAGGTCATAGAATGGTAATGGCATCCAGCCTGGCCCTTGCCAAGTTCCAATTCGAGGAGGAATAAATTCATGAGGAAATTGCTTTCACTCGGGATGCTTTTTGCTCTGACTGCGGCGCCACTGCTCGCGGCGCGGCCGGATAATGAGAAAGAAACGGACCGCCTGGCCAACGCCGGGATGGTTATGGAAGAAATTATGAACATTCCGGATGACATCCCGCAGGATTTGCTGGATAAGGCCGAATGCGTCATCGTGTTTCCTTCCGTGCTAAAGGCGGCATTTATTGTGGGAGGAAGCTATGGGCGCGGCGCGATGGCTTGCCGCGGCGGTGAACACTTTACCGGCCCATGGGGCACGCCCTCGATGATGGCGCTTGAAGGCGGAAGCGTTGGATTTCAATTGGGCGGGCAGGCTACGGATTTCGTTCTGCTGGTCATGAATCCACGTGTGGCTCAATCCATTTTGAGCAATAAGGTAAAGCTCGGAGCGGATATGGCGGCAGCGGCAGGACCAAAAGGACGCAATGCGAGTGCCTCTACAGATGTCACCTTGCGCGCCGAGATTCTTTCCTACTCCAGGTCACGCGGATTATTTGCCGGCGTCTCGCTCGAAGGCTCGACGTTGCGACCGGACAACGATGCCAATGAAAAACTTTACGGAAAAAAATTGACCGCGGAGGAAATCATACGCCAGGGCGCAGCTCCCGTTCCTGCTTCGGGGCAAAAATTGGTTTCCCTGTTGAATAAAAAATCTCCGAAGAATCTTTCGGATCCGAATTCACTGAAGTAGCTGAATTGCGCCCGCTGATTGGGCCGCTGGTTTCCATAGAAGCGGCAATTTAGCGGGCGCATTTGCGTTTGGCAGAGTTGAAAATCAGAGGAGCGCCCCGCGGATTCTGGCCGCGACAACAAAGAATGACCGAAAAACAAATCTGCCCGATCTGCAACAAGCGGCGCGTTGAGCGTTATTGTCCCGCTAAAGATGAAAAGATCTGCGCGGTCGACTGTGGAACGGAGCGCGAAGTCACCATCGATTGTCCGAGCGACTGCGCACATTTAATCGCGGCGCATCGATGGGAACAGAGTCACCCGAAACCGCTCGCTGAAAACGAAATCCCCTTCCCGGATGTATCGTTCTCTTCCGATATCGTCCGCACGCGGGAAAACATTCTATCGGAGCTTGGATATACGGTTGCAGTGTATGCCATAGGGCAGCGCACCTTGACTGATTCGGATGTATTCGCCGCCGTAAAAGCCCTGGCGGAAACCCGCCGGACTCTTATTTCCGGCATCTATTATGAAAAACTTCCAGAAATTCCGGTGGCCGCGGGTCTATATGCGGCGCTCGCGAAATACCTGGAAGAAGAAAAGACCCGCGCAGCGGAGCATCCCGAATTCCCCGCTTTAAAAGAGACCGAAATTTTCCACCTTCTTGTTTTCTTTTTACGCTTCGCGCGATTGCGGTCGAATGGACGGCCGCGTACGCGCGCCTTCCTTACCTTTCTGCGCTCGCAATTTCCCGCGGAAGCGAACGCGGCGAAAGAAGAGCCACGCATCATCCTGCCGTAGGCAGACAAGTTTTAATCATGGCGGGATTGCCTTCAGGCATTTGCGGCGACTTCCAGCCCAAGGCTTAGTTGCTTTTCAGGCTCTGCGGGCCTCGCTGCTTCCATCGGACGTGCGCCCAAACCATATTTTCTGCGCAGCGCACCCACCCGAGTGGCGATTTCCTTTCGATAGGTTTCAGGAGCATATGGGTTGCGGGAATACCATTCGCGATAACGCTGCGCTCGCTTTGGAAATCTTTTGTCGAGGAACGGGAGAAATTGTTTGAGCGCTGAGGGCATCAGAAATAAAACGCTCGCGGCGAACCATTGCGCCCCTGCGTCGCGTGCCGCACGCGCTAATGCATCCAAATCCTCTTCCTGATCCGTGATGCCCGGCAGGATCGGCATAGCGAAAACTCCGGCCGCAATCCCTGCGCGACGCAACTCATGAACCGCGCGCAAACGAAGATCCGGGCGAGGCGCGCGCGGCTCTAAAATTCGCGCCAACCCTGTGCGCAAGGTAGTGATGCTCAAATTCACGGATATCGCGGAATGCTCGCCAATCCTTCGCAATAGATCCATGTCTCGAAGGACCTGGTCCGATTTTGTGGTGATCGAAACGCTTAATCCCTTGCGTTCAGCCATTTGCTCGAGAATCGCGCGCGTCGCGCCAAATTCGCGCTCGGCGGGCTGATAGGGATCGGTTGCCGTTCCAATGGCAATGTGCT
>DATAPT010000537.1:0-9680 GCA_036265065.1 Candidatus Acidiferrales bacterium
ATGCAAGTCCCCACCGCCGTAAACGATCTTGGCGCTAGTACGTATTTCACAGACGTCCCCATATTGGACCTGGTCGGATTGGGAAGCCAGGATGCTTTTAAAGATCGCTATAAGAAAAAATACACAACGGATAACATCCGCGATCTTGTTAACGCCCACCATGCCCAGGTTGTCTGTGTTTATGATAAGTGGTTCAGCAAGAAAGGCTTTGTCCCATGGGGAGGCCCTCCGCTCCCGTCGGAATATATTCTGATTGCCAAACTCTACTCACCCGATCCCTACAAGTTCGCTTCCGATGACACGGTTAGCTACTATGCCGTACCAGGTGCCGAGCAAAAGTTGCGAACGGCGCTGGAAAAACTTCAGACGACACTGCCTCGATGGGATTCGTTAACGTTTGCCCCTCGCTAGGTTTTTTTTTCCGCAACGCCTTAAGGTTCCTTCTGTCTACTTTTGGGGACACTTTCTTCCCGCTTTCGACGGATATTGGTTACAAAGCTGGCATTCCACGGCCTTTTTACCCTCTAAGCTATTGATAACAAATGACTCTTATTGGCCGCGGAATTGCAAATTAACTTTGCGGGACAATGGCTGCCAAAGCTCGAACTATGTCAAGCGTAATAGAAACCCCAGGGCGAATAGAGGAACACGTGCGGGGAATTGTTCCTCCGCAAAAGCACAGTTTCCAATCGCCGCTCAACTTCTCACGAAGGATCCCGGAGCTCGATGGCCTGCGCGGCGTTGCAATTATAGTGTTTCTCTTTTTCCACTACATTCGAGAAGCGATCGCAGCTCGACCACCTGAATTGCTGGGCTACCTCCACGAATCAACACGACTACTTTGGTCGGGGGTAGATCTGTTCTTTGTTATATCGGGATTTCTAATCGCTGGAATTCTACTGGATGTACGCGATTCACCGAACTATTTCGCCACATTCTATATCCGGCGTTTTTGTCGCATCTTTCCTATCTACTTTCTGTTCCTCGGTATAGTTGGACTTGCTTATCGTTATGTGTTTGGGCCGGTTGGTGCGCCTTTGAATTGGATTTTTTACACAAACCTACCCCCGTACTCGTTTTTCTCATTCACACAAAATATATGGATGGCAAAAGTAAACATTCTCGGTCCTCCAATTTTGGGAATCACGTGGTCCCTCGCGATTGAGGAACAATTCTACCTGGTTCTTCCTGCCATCATTCGATTCGTCCGCCGCTCGGCGCTGCCTTATGTATTTATCGCTGGTATTGTGATCGCTCCCCTCGTGCGGATCTTCATTGCTGCGCGGTATCCAAGCCATGGATGGGCCACGTATGTCTTGCTTCCTTGTCGCATGGACTCCCTCTTTTTGGGAGCGCTTTGCGCTTACTGGGTGCGCGAACCTGGGCTATGGAACGGTCTAGCAAAACATCGCGAAACGATGTGGTTGGTTTTTTTCGCATTGATTCTGGGAATGCCCGCTCTAAATAACAGAGGAGTTCCGCTCACATTCCTGTATGTGACTTTCGGTTACGGCTGGATGTCACTATTCTATTCGACTTTCCTGATGCTGACGCTGACAAACACTCCGGGGGTTTTTGGCCGGATAATGCGTTGGAATTGGTTGGCGCGCCTCGGAGAGATCGGGTACTGCGTTTACCTTTTCCATGTCGGAATATACATTTTCTGTATGTTGCTATTGGCCGGACACGGATGGCGCCTCGCAAGCTGGAGCGATTTCGGAGTTACGTTGATCGCTCTCGCGATCACCTTAGGTTTCGCAAAGCTCTCATGGAAGTATTTCGAGAAACCCATCGTCAAGTGGGGACATAGGTGGCACTACTAGATCGACGGATGCCCGGAGTTTCCTTGCGCAGCGGGTCGAAGGGCATGAGGCACGTGAGATGCCCCGAGATAGAGCGATCCACAAGTATTCACTTTGAAGCTGGAGCGTGATCCAGTTAACAAATTTATGGGATATTTTAATCCAGCCGTCGAGACCATACCGCGCGAACGGTTGCAATCCCTGCAACTGGAAAAGCTGCGCGTTCTCCTCTCGCGGATCGCTGGTCGCAACCGTTTCTATACGAAAAAATGGGAAGAGGCAGGCATCGCGCCAACCGATGTCCGTGCGCTTTCTGATTTCACAAATCTCCCGTTCACCTGCAGAGCCGAACTCGAACGTGCGCAAGCTGAGGCTCCCCCTTTTGGCACCAATGCCACTTTCCCGCAGGGCGCCTATTCGCGCCTTCATCAAACTTCCGGAACGACTGGCATCCCAATGCGTGTTGTGGATACACCGGAGAGTTGGGACTGGTGGGGCTCCTGCTGGGCGACCGTGCTGAGAGGCGCAGGTGTGACAGCGGAGGACCGGCTTTTCCTGCCTTTTTCATTTGGGCCCTTCATCGGATTTTGGGCTACCGTGGAAGGAGCGAAGCAGATTGGCGCGATGATGATTCCGGGCGGCGGTTGGGATTCCTTGCAGCGTTTGCAGATCATGCGGGATCTGGGCGCAACCGTCCTGTGCTGCACGCCTACTTATGCCCTGCGCTTGGCTGAAGTCGCACGCCGCGAGAAGTTCGATCTGCGGTCCATCCCCATCCGTGCGCTGGTTCACGCGGGCGAACCGGGAGCAAACGTCCCACACACCAAGGCGCGCATTGAAGCGGAATGGGGCGCCAAGTGCTTCGACCACGCAGGCGCTTCGGAAGTCGGTGCACACAGCTTTGAATGTGAATTGCAACCTGGCGGCGTCCACCTTCTGGAAAGTGAATTTATCGGTGAAGTGCTCGACCTTGGGACGGGAAAGAACGCTTGCCCCGGCGAAATCGGCGAGTTGGTGATCACAAATTTGGGACGTCCAGGATTTCCGGTCATCCGATACCGTACCGGGGACCTCGTCAGGTTGAACACCACACCCTGCGAATGCGGGCGCACTTTCGCTCGATTTGACGGGGGGCTGCTCGGGCGCGTCGATGATATGGTGACCGCCTGCGGGGTGAATATTTATCCTACGGCCATTGAAAACGTAATTCGCCGCTTTGCTATGGTTGAGGAATTTCAAGTCACGGTGACCCGTGTCCGTGAACTGCACCAGCTCGAGGTCCGCATTGAACTCGCATCGGAAGATCGTGAGGAGGAAGTGCGCGCGCAAGTCGAGCAAGCCATCTGCACCGCAATTTCATTGCGCCCAAAGGTCACGTTGGCCAAGTCAGGAACCCTCGCTCGCTTTGAGATGAAAGCCCGCCGTTATCGCCGGCTCGATCGAATATCTGAACAAAACACCCTTTAACGGATCCGGTCACTGTCCAACAAAGATTTCCGCGGAGGATTCCTCGCGAATCGATCTTAGCCCGACCGCCGCGTTAGCAGTGTCGGCGGACTTTGAGCACACTATCTTATTCGAAGAATAGCAAACAGAATTTGCCTGCGGCCCTCATCCAGGAGAGATATTCTGTAGTTGGAATAGTTATTCGTCCGAAGAGCTACTTTCGTTCGTCGAGGTCCACGAAATAAAGAATCGCTTTTGCCGCACCGCCGCCGTCATCTTCTCCCGCGTTGATGCTCGGAGGATCAACGTCAATAGTGTGCGGTAGGTATCCTCGTTGAAGTAACCAGCGGGGCCAAAAATCCTGTGGATTCCCGGTGGAGTAAAGCAAGAACTTACGATGATCGTGGGCAAACTCTGGAAATGTGTCGATGTTCATTAAGGGCAAGTATTTCAAGGTCAGAATTTGGACAGCGGGTGTATCGAACCCCCAAGCGGAGAATTGTTCTTTGGAATCGGCAAGATAGAACAGCTGTGACTTCAGCGAATCGTTGGAACTATACCAGGCAGGCAAGAACACAAAAGCGTTGGAAATGACCAGCGGGATATTCATATTTTTGGACATTTGCGCGGGCCCTTGCAGGAAGTCATGTGTTCCCTGCGGCTTAATCAAATCTTTCACAAACATTCCTTCTTTGAATGTAAACACGCAGAAGATGGCCAGTCCGACCGAGAGAAGCGCAGGTTTTCCCAAGCGCGAAAGAAGCAGACTGAGCGCGAGAGAAATTCCCAGAGATGCGGTGATCACATAACGACCGGTCATTACGCCGTTGGCGATTTTCGCGACGATATACGTGACGATAGGTAATGCAAGGAATCCGATTGTCAAGACAACATCGCACAAAGAGAAGCCCGAACCGGATAAACCCGTTCGCCGAATCTTGAACTCTCCGGAAAATACCAGATAGATAAGGTAGATTAAAACGCCCGCGAAAACTCCACACGAAAAGATCGCATCCAAGCGCATCAATTCGCCAATCGAGGTGGCAAATGCCCAGAAAGTAGGAGCAGCAAAACTATGAGCGCTGAACAGCACCTGTTGTATGTGCAACAGTGGCCAAAAGAAAATGTAGGGTAGCAGGCCGACAAGAAAGCCCGCCCAGACTTGTGGTCTGACTTTGCGTTCTGTCGCGGAACGAAAGAGCTCGGCCAACCCGAACGGAAAAAACGCAAAACCCGCATAAAAATTCAGCGAGGATGCCGTTGCCAGGCATACAGCGAAAAGAATAGCTCCTGCCCAAGAATCAACCCGCTCGTAACACAACAGCGCAAGGGCAATGCATGCAACCATGACTTCGTAAGGCCGTGCTTCAAATGCGTAAAAATCATAGAGCAATGTCAGATGGAGGGCCAACACCGATAGAAACGCTATCATTCCACCCGTTCGCCGGCGGACGAAGATAAACAAGCAGGTCACGACGCAAAAGTAGGCTGCGATGGAGACCAGCCTGAAAACTATTCGATCACTTCCCCCAAGCCCGGCCACAACGTGCTCGATAAGGTAAAAAGTGGGCGGGTGTGACGTGACTCCCTGACTCAGTCGAGTCCACATCCCCTCAACATTGGGTTGATCGGCAATCAGGTGGGTCAAGATTTCATCGAACCAGAGTGCTCTGGAGGCAGCCCGAAAAAATGTTTCGATGAGTACTACGGGAATGAAGAGTATAAACAACGCCCTCGCAAGGTCCTCCTCGGAATATTGGAGGGTTGCTTTCTTGCTATCCGCCTTATCAATACTAGCCGGAAAATTCGGCTTTTCAACGGAAAGAGATGCGGAAGACGATTCGGATTGTGCACTCATTCGCATTATTCAGCCTAGGGTCCTCGACCGAGAATACAAACCAATATGCATCCTGGATTAAGCAAGTGAATTACCTAAGATGCATTCGTAGGCCTTTTATTTTCAACAATGTGAAAGGTGAAGAGGGGGCAGTGTCTCTCAAATATACCTTCAGAGCACAATATCTAATACCAAATGGTGGCACGGAATTCGGCCTGGATTTGAACAAATGGATGCGCTGGAAGGGTGGTTGCAACCTGGAAAGAAATGGAAGTTTTTGTTGAATGGAGCAGAAGTGCAAATCCAAAAAACAGTTTGGAGCAAACGGATGTTCAGGCAAATCATTATCGGATCACGCTTGCTCCCAAATTTATTTTTTTCCGTTAATCATTTCTGAGAACTTCGACAACAAACCTCCTGAATTATCAGCCTCTGCAGATGGAGTCTCGCCCGTGTCGTTCATTTTTCGAATCGCTCCCGAGGGAAGCGGGATTCGGATGAGTTGGCCGGCATGTAAATGGTCGGTGTCTTTCAGGTCTGGATTGAGGGAGAGGATTTGCTTGGATAAGTCGTTATCAAAATGCCCCACGTACCTGAGCGAAAGGTCTCTAATGGATTGATCCGCACCGGCGGCAACGGTGAGTATTACTCCATCATTTGTTTCCAGGGGCGCTGCATCGTAGCCGGAAGCTCCATTATCGGATTGTGAGGGCAGAAGAGATCCGATGGCGCCTTTTGTGCCGTCGAAAACGTGCGAATTGACGCCCAGTTTCGATTGGGATCGGCCCAAAATGGCGAGCGCCAAAATGGCGGATAATAAAATAGCCGTAACAATCACGGAGCGAATCTGCCACCTTTTTAAATTGATTCTCCTGCTTTCTTCGTAAGAAATATAGGCATCCGAGGGCTGAGCTTTTTTCGGCGGCACAGTGACCGGCGCATGGGAGGGTTTAGGAATTGTTTCCGATTTTGCGCTCGAAGGCGGAGCAGGAACCGGAGCGGGGACTGTTCGCGGAACGCGAATCGCAACAGGTGCGGGAACTGGTTCAGGGGTCGCGGCAACCACAGGCACATCAACGGGTGGCTTGCTAATTTCACGAACTGGTTCGGGAGTTACAGTTTTCTTCGGAGCGGATACAGGGGTCACTCCGGGAACTGAAACCGTGGAGGAGGGCGCTGCCGGAACAGATTCCGAAGATTTTATTCTGTCTGGAATTAACGCTTCCAGATCGAGGGCGTTCAAAACTCCGCGCACAACTTCCGCAGTGACCGTGCGCTGCCCGCGTTGAAAGGAAAGAAGCAATGAATTAAAGCAAATATTATTGATGTTTCTGGGAATGCCGTCACTCTGCGCGGCAATTTCATTCAGGGCTGCGGAATCGAAAACTGGCTCGCCGCTGTGGCCCGCAATCATCAGTCTGTGCGCGATATATTTCGCGGTTTCCGGCGGCGTAAACGGTTCGAGATGGCTGAGGACGGAGATGCGCTGGCGAAGTTGAATGAGCTGTGGCTGCGCGAGTTTCGTGGCGAGCCGCGGCTGCCCTGCTAAAATAATTTGCACTAATTTCGCGTTGTGCGTCTCAAAATTGGAAAGCATGCGCACGGTTTCCAGCACGGAGTCATCCAGGTTTTGCGCTTCGTCCACCACCAGCACAAAACGCCTACCCGCAAGCAATTCGGCAAACAACATTTCATTCAGCTTGCCGTGCATCGAAACGAGGCCCATTCCCGCCGTATCGATGTTTAATTCCTGGAGAATGTATTCGAGAAATTCGCGCGAGGTGCACTGTGTCTGCGAGACGAGGACGGTGCGAGCGCTGCTATGCAGTTCTTCGAGCAGCCGATAGAGCAGAGTGGTTTTGCCCATCCCGGGCTGGGCGATGAGAGCAAAAAAACCGCGGTTTTCAGCGATGCCAAATTTGAGAGCGGCTAGCGCATCGCGGTGCGTCGCGCTGGCGTACAGGTAGGTCGGATCGGGAGTCATCCCGAATGGCTGTTCGCGCAATCCGTAAAAATCCAGGAGCATAGACGTAGGTCCAAAACCCGATCGATCGCCGGAAAGAATATCTTTGGGAGGCCTCCCCGGCGCACGTGAAAGTTGTGTCAATTCCTTTTCAGCCGCGGCCCAGTTCGCAATCTCGCTTCCCTTTTGGCAGCCACGTTCCACATAAATCTCAAACGCGCGCTTTTCGATTTGCTCGCGAGTTGGAAACTTGTCGTTCATTTCCGGCATTCCTTTGGGAATTGCCGGGGGCGGTTCCCTTTTTTCAACGATTGCTCGCGTTTAATTGATCCAGGCATATTACGTGCAATTAGAGGGCCAACGCTGACTGCAATTTCTGTCATTCCTAATTCATCTTAGATGCGGGCTTTACAGGGTTGTTCCACCAGAAGTACACCATAAATATACACGTCTGGCGGCCCAGTAAGTCAACTTTCCAAGGCATTTTTCTGCTGATCGTATGCCTGTTTGGATGTCTGGGCGATCCTTCACCTTCCGGCTACCTGTCGAAAGCACATCGTGGGAGACCCTTCTATTCCACCATTGGCCTTTGCATTTGATCGTGTCGCGCTCGCCCTCTTTCCTGGGCGGGCTGTTTTTTCTCTCCACACGTCAAGACCATGTACTCCTTCTTCTATTGCCGCTGAGAATAAGGTATGACATCATGCGGCGGAAATGGGGAGGTTCGTCATGGGATTTGGGAATCGTGCTCTCGGGTTGCGGCAATCTGCCGTTTGTTCCATTGTCATTTTATTTCTTGCGGCCATTTCCGCTGCGGCTCAAATGGCGCCAACGCGCACCTGGGAAGAATTAAAAGAAGAGACACAAAGGCGCGTGGATAAGAATCTCGGTCCGGTCGGCGGCCTCAAATCGGACGAAGCTCGCGAAGCACTTTCCAACATTCACAGCCTGGATCGCGATGAATGGGCTGCTGCGTGGAGCGCCATCGGCGACCGCTACGAAAAACGCGCCAAAAGCGAAGAGGCTGCCAACAATACGGACGCCGCCCGTGAAAACTATTTCTGGGCCTTCAAATATTACACAGCGGCGCGCTGGCCGGTGCCGAATTCTCCCGGCAAGGAAAAAGCTTATCAAAAGGCGCTCGCTTCCTTTCGCAGCTACGGAAAATACCTCGATCCCCCGGTCGAGATCGTTCACATTCCGTTCGAGGGCAAGGAAATCACGGGTTACATTCGATTGCCAAAAGGCGTGAAGCCCGCGCCCGTGATTTTCATGATCAACGGAACCGATTCGCGGAAAGAGGATGAAATTGGTGGACGCGAGTCCACTTTCCGCAGCGGAATCGGCATCGTCGCCATCGATATGCCCGGGACGGGCGAATCGCCTATCAAAGCCGATGCCGGCTCAGAGCGCATGTTTTCCTGCGCACTGGACTATCTGGCAACGCGCCCTGATATCGATAGCAAACGCATCGTCGCCTGGGGCGTGAGTTATGGCGGCCACTGGTCCGCTATCCTTGCGTACAAGGAACGCGCACGCCTGGTCGGCGCTGTGGTGCAGGGCGGGCCCGTGCATGACTACTACACGCCGGAATGGCAGAAAAAATCCCTGGGCACGCCGGAATATTTGTTTGACCTGTTCGCGGCGCGCGCCGCCGTTTATGGTGTGAAAACGCTGGACGAATTCTATGCGTTCAACCCGCGCTTATCATTGAAAACTCAGGGTCTGCTGGGCCAACCCTCCGCGCCCATGCTTGTGTTGAACGGAGAGAAAGACAGCCAGGTGCCGATCTCCGATCTGTACATGCTGCTGCAATCGGGCGGGTCGGCAAAATGGTCATGGGTGAATCCTGACGGCGGTCACACGGGCCGGTCGGCGGAGTGGCCGAATTCCAGAATCGGCGAGGAAGTCGTCATGCCCTGGATCAAGGCGCGGCTCGAACCGGTACATGAAAAAAGCAAGATGTAACGCGGATACTTTTAATTCGAGTGCAGGGGGCAACTGTTTTTTGCCCAGCACATTTGCAATGTTGAAACTTTCAGGCCTCCTGTTTCGTCTGAAGGGTATCCAGCATTGCGCATCCGGCCAAACAAAAATCTAAATTGGAAATTGGCGAGGTCAATCATGCGAAAAACAAATTGGGCCGCTCTTTTCGGAGTTTGTGCCGTTGCGTTTGCGACGCTTGCCGCGGCTCCGGCCCCACAGGGCACGGGCTACCACCTATTGAAAAAAATTACCCTAGGCGGCGAAGGCGGCTGGGATTATCTGTCCGCCGACCCCACTTCACACCGGATCTATATTTCGCGCGGCACGCACATCATGGTTCTTGACGCGGACGGCGCCGTGGTGGGCGATATTCCGAATGTGCAAGGAACGCACGGCGCGCAAATCGTGCCAGAACTTGGCCGCGGCTTTTCCAGCAACGGGCGCGCCAATTCCGTGACTATTTTCGATCTGAAAACGCTTGCCACGATCAATGAAGTGAAATTACCCGCGGCCGATGGACCGGATGGCTTCATGTACGATCCGGCGACGATGAATGTTTTTGTGTTCAACGCGCGCAGCAAAGACGCGACAGCCGTAAACGCGAAGACCGGAGAAGTGGGCGGGACCGTGCCGCTGGGAGGCAAGC
>DATAPT010000538.1:0-3171 GCA_036265065.1 Candidatus Acidiferrales bacterium
GAGCAGAGTCGCGTGCGCGTAGTGATGTCAGACATTAAAATGCCGGGGATGGATGGCCTCAAATTTTTGGAGCAGGCCATCCAACGCGATCCGGGCGTTTACGTGATGCTGATGACGAGCTACTACTCCATTGACAATGCCATCGCCGCAGTCAAGCGCGGCGCCTACGACTACGTTCCTAAACCGGTTGATCGCATGCGCCTGAAGAAATCCCTCGACGAACTTTCCGAATCCTTCCATAAACGGAAACGAATACGCAGCCTCGAACAACAACTGTTAAGTGACCTCGAGTTCCACGGAATTGTGGGCCGAAGTCCTGCCATGGTGGAAGTTTTTGAGATGGTTCGCAAAGTGGCGCGTCATTACACCAATATTTTGTTGATTGGCGCTACGGGAACAGGCAAGGAACTGATTGCCAAATCGATTCATCAGATGAGCCCGGTATCGCAGCAAAAGTTTGCAGTCTGCAACTGCTCGGCCATGGTTGACACGCTTCTCGAAAGCCAGCTGTTCGGCCATGTTCGCGGGTCCTTCACAGGCGCCACGGACACTCGCCCCGGGCTGTTTGAATATGCCAATGGCGGAACTGTTTTCCTGGACGAAGTGGGGGAAACATCGCTCGCCATGCAGGCGAAGTTGTTGCGCGTCATTCAAAACCGCGAAATCCAGCGTGTCGGTTCTCCGGAAGTGCGTCACGTGGATGTGCGGCTCGTGGCCGCCACCAATCGCGATTTGCGCGCCGAGGTTTTGGCGGGACGCTTCCGCGAAGATTTATTCTACCGGCTTAGCACCATCCAAATCCGCGTCCCGAATTTGGCCGATCGCCTGGACGACATTCCCTTGCTCATCCAGTTCTTTCTCAAAAAATATAATGAGGCTTATTCCAAACAAATCAGAGGGCTCACGCGGCGGGCCCAAACTGTCCTTTACCAACATGCGTGGCCCGGGAACGTCCGGGAACTGGAAAACGTAATTTCCTGCGCGTGTTTAACCTCCGTAAATGATTTCGTCGATGTGGACGATTTGCCGGAGAACCTGCAGAAACCCAGCGTGGGCCGCAACGGAGATGCCTGGAGGCCGGTGCCCTTGGAGGAGGTTCGCCGCCAGCATATTCGGCGGGTGCTGGATGCCTGCGAAGGCAACCGCGTTCGGGCCGCGCAAATGCTGGGGATTGGCCGCACGAGTTTGTACCGCTTCCTGAAGCGCGCCGAGAAGAAATCGGCAACTTCGGGAGCGTCGCATTAGATCAAATTTCACAATGTGGCTGGCGGGTTTGAATTCATCTATTTCAAACCCGCGCAGCTTTCAATTTATTCACGCTTTAAAATTAATTCTGCTCACTTATGCCGCGCAATTTGTCCAAGTCAATCCAGCCCTTATCGGCCTCCTGTCTGCGTTTTCCGATTTGCAATAGTTTGCGGATTTCTCGGCTTATGAAGGTACCCGATCCCAATCTGTAAGGGCGCTTCGATAAGGAATGCACGAAACTCGGATAAATAAATTTCCGGCCTACGGACTTTAACATTTGCCAGCAGCGCGAAAACGATTGGGAGGATGTTCATTTTTTCTTCAGCTGATTTTTTTTCGCAACGTGTTTTCTTTTTTCATGCGCATTGCTGTGCTAGACTGCCTTTGCAGCCGCTTCCCATTGGAGCGACTGCCGATGCGTGGAACTTCGGGCTCTGTGCGACGAAGTCCCGCGAACCCCGCCAGGCCCGGAAGGGAGCAACGGTACCGGGATCACTTCGAGTGCCGCAGAGTACCCGAAGTTCCTCTCATCTAAATGTATCGGAATTATTCTTCGGCAATACGGTTGCTGTAGCCCGCCTCTTTAGAGGCGGGGGTTTAGACAACAGAACATCTAAACCCTCGCCTCTGAAGAGGCGAGCTACAATAGCGGCGTACATTACGGTGTTGGATTTCTACAACGGCTGGGTGCATACGGAATGAGCTACCAGGTCATCGCGCGAAAATGGCGGCCCCAAACGTTTGCCGACGTGGTTGGGCAGCAGCACGTCACGCGCACCCTCTCCAATGCAATCCAATCGGGGCGCGTTGCGCATGCCTACATTTTTTCCGGCGCGCGCGGCGTGGGCAAGACCACCACGGCGCGAATCCTGGCCAAGGCGCTGAATTGCGCGAAAGGTCCTGCCGCGGAACCCTGCAACGAATGCGACTCCTGCCGCGAAATTGGCCAGGGAAATTCCCTCGACGTGATTGAAATTGACGCGGCCTCCAATCGCGGCATCGACCAGATTCGCGAATTGCGCGAAATGGTGCGCTACGCGCCCGCCGGCGGCCGCTACAAGGTCGTGATCCTCGACGAAGCCCATGCGCTGACGGGCGAAGCCTCGAACGCGCTCTTGAAAACGCTCGAAGAACCTCCCGACAAAGTTATTTTCATCATGGCTACGACCCAGCCAGAAGATCTGGTCGACACGATCCGGTCGCGGTCGCAGCATTTTCACTTCCGTGCTCTTTCGTTCGCGGAAATTTCCGATGCGTTGAATGATATTTGCGCAAAGGAAGGATTGACCGCGGAGCCGGGCGCCATTGCCGTGATGGCTCGCGCCGCGGAAGGCAGCGTGCGCGACGGCCTTTCGCTTCTCGAGCAAGCGCGCGCCTATTGCGGCACGACGATCACTGATGCGCAGGTTCGCGAATTGCTCGGCGTGGTGCCCGGAGAAATTCTGGACGAACTGACGCATGCGATCGAGGAGCAATCCGCCGAACGAGTCCTCTCGCTCGTTCACCGGTTGCTGGCCGAGGGACAAAATCTCCAGCATTTTTGCCGCGAAGCGATCGGCCATTTCCGCAATCTGCTTGTCGCCCGCGTTTGCGGCGCCGATTCGGAATTGATTGCCGCGCCCGTCGATGAGCGCCCGCGTTTAAAAGAAGCTGCCGAATTTTTCAGCGAGGAAGATCTGACGCGCTTTTTTCAAATCCTACTGCACACGGATGACAATGTCCGCAAGAAACCCGACCCGCGATTGCATCTGGAAATGGGCCTCTTGCGCATGGTGAATGCCGCCCGCCTTGCGCCGCTCGAAGAATTGCTTGCGGATCTAGATAACAGCGCGCCGTCTACTCCAGCGCCAACTCGTTCTTCAAGCGCGCTGCCGCAAACTCCCGCTCCTGCTCGCACGAACGCTTCGCCCGCCGCATCCGTTT
>DATAPT010000539.1:0-2611 GCA_036265065.1 Candidatus Acidiferrales bacterium
TTGCGCAACATCACTTTTTCAAAGATGCGCTCCATGGGCGTTTGAATGGATGGAAGAGCAATGGATACGTGTGCCATATGGGATCTCCTTTTGCGGCAGAAACCTTTTCAAGGAATGAAACTTGGCCGGTAATAATGTTCAGGCACCTTATCATGTTTCCCCTGAAAGAAAGTATATATATTTAACTTACTTTATTATAACTATAATGTTACGTCCGCCCTGTTAATCGCTTAAACTGCCTGTGTTACTCTTATGAACTGGACGATCCAACATGGCAGACTTGTTTGAACACGTAGGCGCACCTGCGCCAGGAATTCAGCTGAATCCGGAGCAGCGGGCGGCCGTGCAGCACGGCGACGGGCCGCTTGTCGTCGTAGCCGGCGCAGGCACGGGCAAAACCCGCGTGATCACCGAGCGCATCCGCTATTTGCTCGACACGCAGCCGGAGCTGACGGGCAAGGAAATCCTGGGCCTGACGTTCACGGACAAAGCCGCTTCTGAAATGAAGCATCGCGTGGTGGCCACATCGCGCGATCGCGGCGAAGCGGAGGCGGAACGCGCTAAAGCCGTCACGCTCAGCACCTTCCATTCCTTTTGCAATTCTTTGCTCCAGGAAATCGATCCGGACATGAAGCCGATCGATAAAATTGACCATTGGATTCTTCTGCGCCGCAATCTTCCCCTGCTGCAACTGGAGCATTACCGGCGCCTGGCCGAACCGGGACAATTTTTAGGCGACTTCGTGGAATTTTTCTCGCGCTGCCAGGATGAGCTGGTGACGCCGGACAATTACCAAAGCTATGCGGACAAACAGCTGGAACAATTTCAGCGCGTTCGCAGCGCGATGCCTGAGGACGAACGCCCCATTCGCGACGAGGAAATAGCCAAGATTCAGGAAATCGCGCGAGCCTATCGCGCGAGCGACCTGCTGCTGCGCGATCGCAAGCTGCTCACTTTCGGGTCGCAAATCATGGATGCCGTGCTTCACCTCCGTGACAATGAAACTGTGCGTGAAATGCTTCGCGCGCGCTACAAATACATCCTTGTCGATGAGTTTCAGGATACAAACATCGCGCAGCTGGAATTGCTGTGGCAGCTCGGCGGCAAGCGGCCCAACCTCGTGGTGGTTGGCGATCATCGCCAGGCCATTTACCGTTTTCGTGGCGCTTCGTTTGGCAGCTTCACTATTTTTCTGGACCGCTTCGCCAGCGGAAAAGGCACAACTCACGAAGATTTATTGCGGCCGCTCACCATGAACTACCGCTCGGCCGGGCGCATCCTGCGCGTAGCCGGACAAGTGATCAGCCACAATGAAAAGCCAACGAATATTCCTGAGTACCCGCTGGCGGCCTTCAAGGATGACGGCGAAAAAGTAAGAATCGTTACGCACGCAACCAGCGAAGCGGAAGCGCAATGGGTTGCCGCGGAACTCGCGCGGCTGCACAAGGCGGGAGCGAAGTGGCGCACATTCGCGGTCCTATATCGCGGGCATTCGCATCGGGACAAACTGGTGGACGTGCTCAAGTCGCGAAAGATTCCGTTCGTCATCAAAAATCTTTCCATCCTTTCTCACCGGCTGGTGCGTGACTTGATCTCTTATCTGCGCCTGATCGATCATCCGCTGGACGATGTGGCTTGCGCGCGCGTGCTGGCCATGCCGGCGTGGGGACTTGAGGCTTCGGACCTGGTGCGGCTCAGCGAACGCGCCGCAAAAAGCAAAGGCGCTTCTCTTTGGGACACCATGCAGGCTGCGAAAAACGAGCCGCCATTTTCCGGTGGCGGGCGCAATCTCGATGTGCTGGTCGAGCCCATCTCTGAGCTGCGGAAAAAAGCGCGCTACGTGACGGCTTCGGAATTGTTCGATGCGTTGGCCGAAGGGCTCGACGTCGCCACCGCAGTGGCTGGCGAAGATCGCAAATATTTTGACCGCCTCGGCCAGTTTGTTCGTGAATGGCAGCTGAAGAGCGAAACGCAGCGGCTGAAAGAATTTGTCGAATACCTCGATTATTTCGAGCAGGCCGGTGGCTCCATCAACCTGGAACAGGAATCCGGCGACGCCGTGCAGCTGATGACCGTGCACGCCGCAAAAGGTTTGGAGTTCGATCACGTTTACGTTTTGCGAGTCGTGCACCGCGGCTTTCCGGCGGGAGAAAAACCGCGCGTGCTGGAATTTCCAGCGGAACTTATGAAGGAAGAGCAGCCGCAGGGAAATTTTCATATTCAGGAAGAGCGCCGCCTGTTCTACGTGGCCGTTACGCGCGCGCGCCAAAAACTTACGCTGAACACGGTTGAAAACAAGCGCTCCAAGCCTTCGCCCTTTTTGGACGACATTCTGATGGACGCGCAGATCAAGCGCCGCGATGTCGAGCAACTCGCTCCAGCCGCCGCGAGCGTAACGGTCACCGCTTCCGAAGATGCGCAGGCGCCTCTTTTCCAGATGGAGCAGCAACGCGCGCGAATCGGTTCGCAAATTGGCGAATGGGCTATTTCGTATCGCCCTCCGGTTTCAGAACCACTGGAAATCAGCCCGTCGGGGATTGGAACGCTGGAGGCATGCCCGCAAAAATATTTATTTGCACACGCGTGGAAACTTCGTGGCGGCCCAGCGGCT
>DATAPT010000540.1:0-1592 GCA_036265065.1 Candidatus Acidiferrales bacterium
TGCGGCGCTTTATCGACGTTCTGAAAAACCATGTGATATAGCGTTCCCGCGGTCAGCGTCGGAGGAGTGGCGAATTTAATCACATAAAAATATCTCTGGGGAGATGGGAGCGAAGCCGCGCCGGAAATGTAATATGTCGCCAGAGTAGTATTGCTGGGGTTGTGAGCAACGCTACCGTCATCTGTTCTAATCGTTACTTGAATCGTGCCACCAGTGCCACCCGCGTATCCGCTCTTATCGGGAATCAGGTAAATCATGGCTCGCTGAATTGCGCCCGTGTGCGTCGCCCGAAAACGATAAGTGGCTTTGTGCGCGAACGGTCCGCCGATCGTGGTGTTGCAAAGGCCGTCCGCACCCACTCCCGCGCCATAGCTTGGAGGTTTCACAGCATTCGCAACGGAGGTTATGACAATGGATAACGCTGCCGTATCGGAAAAGCCTTCACGATCTGTTATCCCAGCCGTGAAAGAAAAAGTTCCGGCGCTGCCGGGAGTGCCCGAAATAATTCCTGTCTGTGAATTCAACGCGAGACCACTCGGAAGACTGCCCGCAGTGAGATACCACCGGAAAGGCGCGGCGCCGTCGCCCGCAACTACAGGCGCGGAGTACGGAATTCCGATCTGTCCCGCCGGCAAAATTGTTGTTGAAATCAGAACGACGTCATTCGCAAGGGCCTTCACGGACATTCCAACGAAACCAAAGAACGAAAACATCAAAAGAATTGGATACAGCCACGCACACCGAAGGCATCGTCTCATTCACACTTCCCCCTAAATCAAATTGGATTACTTGCGACAAACAGTGAAGCGGCTCTTGTGGCTGGGGGAAGAACATCCAAAGTGCATCGCGCCCCGGCATTCTACCTATTTTTGCAGGGGAATTTCATGTGTTTTTACAAAGAAAAATCATTTAGACCTTCCAACCTGTACCAAACCTGCACTTACCTGTACCTGTGAATAATTCGCATTTGCGAACGTGGGACCATGCTCTTCACGGGGTCTGGAGAGACGCAAGGGTAGCCCTGCACCAGCCGAATCTGTTTGACTCTGTTCGGTTTAAGGGCTTAGCATTCGGGATAAGGAACCTGCCTGCGAACCTGCCCTGGGGTTCGATTTCAATTCGGCGACGTATTAAAAGAAGGTGCATGATGAAATCGGATTGCAATATTCCTTCCCTACGCTTCGGCTGGAAGCAACTGCTTCCCTGCCTGTTGGCGATAACAATCACTTTTGCGATTACGCTTTTGGCTCAGCCGCTTTCCGCGCAACAACAGCAAAACAGTAAATATTCTCCACGGTTTGGCATGGGTCACCTTCCAGATGCGACCGTCGTCCATAATCCCACGGTGGATTCGAGCGCGGTGGCCGATGATGCAAAGTGTTTTCCCTGGAAGTTATCCGAAGTGCGGGCAGGAACCGTGGATGTTCAGAATTTGAATATTCCGTCAAACGCGAAGCACGAATTTGAAAAAGCGTGCGATGCCTCGAAAAAGAGCAAGTACGAGGAAGTGGAGCAGCATGCGCGCTCTGCAATCGAGAAATTTGAAAAGTACCCGGCTGCGTGGGTAATGCTTGGCCTCAGTCTGGAGGAGC
>DATAPT010000541.1:0-9192 GCA_036265065.1 Candidatus Acidiferrales bacterium
AGGCCACTCCTCCAGGGTTGGTGACGATTACATATGGGTTTCCAGCCACGGCAATCGCGCTGGCCGGAATCGAAGCAAGCAGCTCTGTGGAACTGATCAGCGTGGTAGGGACATTCAAGAGGTCGAAGCTCACTTGCGAACCCTGCACAAATCCGTTTCCGGTGACGGTAAGAATCACTCCCGGCCCTCCCGCCATGGTGCTGGATGGAGAAATTCCTGAAACCGACAGTTGGGCTACGGGAGGAATGATGGAGATGGCTACCGGATTGGAAGTGCCTCCGCCGGGCACACCGTTAGGAGGGGTAATTACCGAAATGGTGGCGCTTCCTGGAGTAACAGCATCTCCGGCCAAACAGAAACCGAAGAGAAAAGTGGGCCCAAAGTATAAGGTATTCTGGGGGGCTCCATTAAAATAGATAACGGAACTGGTCACAAAATTAGTGCCGCCAATGATCATGCCAAAATCAAGTGGCGTGGCCGTAACGGCGGTGGGAATGACTGCGGAAATAGTCGGAACCAGAGCGGACACCGGAAATTCAACGGACGTGGATGCTCCGCCACCCGGGAGCGGATTAAATACAAAAACGACGACATTGCCATCATTGTCGACGTCGCTTGCCAGAATGCTTGCACTGAGCTGCGTAGAGTTTACAAAGGTCGTGCTGCGAAATTGTCCGCCAAAGTAAACAGCCGACCCTGGAACAAAACTGGCCCCGTTGACCAGCAACGTAAACGCCGCGTCAGTGGCAATGGTTGAGGGCGGATTCAGCGACGAAATCATGGGAACGGGATTTGTGGGTAACAATCCATTGGAAATGACTAGTTGAGCTCCATTGCTGTTCACGGAATCGGTAAACGCGGGCGATGAGAACGGTGTGAGCGCGCCCGACAAAGCATTGACGGAGAAGCCCGTGATTTGCGCAAAGCTCGTATAGCCCCCCGTGTACATCGAGGAAGCCGAATAGGCAAAGCGGCCGGTTGGATCCAAAACCATCGAATCCGGATTGATCCCCGCCGCGAATGGCGAACCCGGTATTTGCGTAAGCTTTCCATTCACTGAATTAATGGAAAAGGCTGAAATGCTCCCGTGTATTGGCTTGGCTGTTCGGAGGTTTGATAAATTTGGTTTTCGTTCGCAACGTAGAGAAAATTTCCTGACGGGTGGACGACAAGCGAAGTGGGACCGTTGGGCATCGGGTAGGGTGACCCTGAAATTTCCGTGAGTTGGCCGCCGATGGCCCCAATCGCAAATGCATTGATCGCATTTCCGGTGGAATTGCTCGAAAATAAAAAAGATCCCGCGGGTGAAACAGCAATCCCATTTACCTCTCCATTGTTTGCGGGCTGTGTGGATCCCGCAATAGACAAATTTCCGCTTCCAAAATCGACTGCGCAAATTAAGGTGGGCGCTCCAAACACGCCGCTTTGGATTTGACCGAGATATGCGTAATTTCCAGAGGCATCGAACGTAATAGAGGAAATTAAAGTCCCTTGCCAGTATTCCCACAAACTCGGCGAAGAACTCGTGAGGGTCAGTACGCCAGTGACGGCGTCAATCGTGTATTCGTATAGCCACTCCTGATCCACTCCATTCACATTCCTGGTCGCGAAAACGTAAAAGAATCTTCCCGAAGGATCCACCGCGGCAGTAATGGGTTGAGCTCCGATCAAAAACGGGGAGCCCGGGAGCTGCGGCAGAGCTCCGGTCGCGGGATCGATTGCAAACGCGGTTATATCCTCGGATTCCTGATTGGTCACAAAAACGAATCTACCGGTTGGATCGACAATCAGTTGATTCGGCAGCAACCCCGCATTGAATGGAGACCCTGGAACCTCCGCAACAGCGCCGTTAGCGGAAGTCATGCTGAACGCGTGCACCGTGCCGGTGGGAACACCTCTTCCCTCCAGCAGAAATAAAAATGGGGGCGATGGAGCCTGCGCCATCAGCGGCGTACTAAACACGCCACAAATTAATAGGTAGACGAATACAGCGAAGATTCTGCGCACGAAGTCCTCCCGCGATGCCGTCAGCCGGACTTAAATTTGTCCGTGATGAGCGCGGGTCAAATCCGAGAGGTCGGGGAGGACCGTTGACTTTGCGCGTGATCCCGAATCGAGGATTCCCAAGAACATCCATCGAAGGGTTTCAGCGTCGGATCCGTGGGGATAGATTTTCCCGCGTCTTATGATCGTACTCCAAGCGCGGATTCATTAACAATGTGCAAAAGTCACCAGATATGACATTTGTATTCAAATGGTCACGGGATAATGTTCCCGCAGATGATGCACACAGAAAACCTCTATGGGCTGTGGGAAAAAACCAATACCCTGTCATTCTGAGGAAAGCGAAGAATCTTCCCTATACTTAAATCGAAGAGAGATTCTTCGCTTCGCTCAGAATGACGGGACAAGGCTTTTTTCCGCAGCTTGCTGAGCCGTTGAAGCTCCAATTTTGCAGTCCTCGCACAGACTCTTTAGCCCCTGAGGAGTCTGTGTGAGAACTCAAAAATCGACGCGTTTTTGTAGCGTAGCGCCCGCCTTCAGGCGGGCACTTTGGAATCTGGCAGATGCCCGCCTGAAGGCGGGCGCTACATGACTCAATACCGAGTTCTCACGCACACTCCTGAGGGCTGAACGAGTTGCCCATCGCCCATTGATTCGACGGATTCAAATAGGCATGGGACTAGCAATCAATTGACGTTGATTGTCGCCGAAGCGGAATGCGCTACCCCTCCGGAAGTTGCCGTCACCGTAACCATGTAACTCCCTGCTGGAGTTCCCGTTGCCGGGTTCGCTTGCTGTACAGCGGCCCCGCCTCCCGTAGCGCACGCCATCATGCTCGCTGCGCAGATCGAGAGAATAATGACTGCCGCTCGAGGGACGCATCGCCTCCTTCGCACCGTCGGATTTTCCAATTCATGCCAAATGCATCCAAACACCAAAACACCGATGCCCGCAAAACTCATATAGATCAGCAATTGCCCTCCAAATCCGGGGAACTTTGGCGGGACAAAAGAAAAAGCATGAGCCGTGGTCGTAACCGAGAGAATGATGTTTTGTGAAACAGCTCCTAGGGTTACCGTGGCGGAGGGTGAAAAAGAAGCCGCTGCCCCCGATGGCAAGCCGGTGACAGAAAACAAAACCGGGTTTGTAAAAGTTCCGTTCGAGGGAGCGACGGTCAGATTGAATTCCGCAGTCTGCCCTGCACTCACTGTCACGGTAGCAACCGGTATGGCAACAGAATAGTCCGATACTTTAAACGTTATGGTTGCGGTCGTCCCGCCGCCCGGGGCCGGATTGCTCACCGAAACATTGAGTACTGCTCCCTGCGTCAGATCGCCCGCCGAAAGGCCTGTTTGAAGCAACGATGAACTCACATAGATGGTTGCGCGCGCAGTTCCATTAATCAACACTTTCGATGCCCCATTGAAATTGGACCCGCTCACATCAAGCGTCAATGCAGCGCTGCCTGCTGTGGCGCTTGGGGGCGAAAGAACATTTTCTAGCGGCACCGGATTATTCACTGTGAAGCTGACCACCGCGGTCGGATTCCCTCCCGGATTCGCCACGGCAACCAGGAAGCTACCTGCTGTTGCGATGGCGCTGGCTGGAATGTTCGCCTGCAATTGCGTCCCGCTGAGGAACGCAGCGGGCACGGGGTTTCCGTTAAATGTCACAGCCGAATTTTGCGTGAATCCGCTGCCCGACAATAAAATTATAAATGCTGCGCCACCCGCGGTTGTGCTCGCCGGAGATAGCGTGCCAACGACTGGCTGAATGTTTGCAGCCAAGATTGTCAACGCAAGAGGATTCGAAGTGACTCCTGCGGCCGAACCGTTTGCAGGATTGGTCACAGTGATGTTTGCGGATCCTGGATTGGCAATGTCACTGGCTAAGACAGAAATGCTGAGTTGCGTGCCGGACAGAACAATCGTCTGCCGCGCCGCGCCGCTAAAATTCACAACCGAATTGCTGACAAAATTTGAGCCGTCCACCTGCAATGTAAAGCCTGCTCCGCCGGCTGCAACCGTAGATGGGACAATCGCTGAAAGAGCCGGAGCAGGATTGGAACTAGCCGCGGGAGGCACATAGAATTCCACTTGCGCAACATCCGCTCCGCCCGCGACCATGACTTCGTGATTGGGAAGTGTGAACACAGTGGGTCGGCTTCGGAAATACTGCAAGGAATCGGACTGGGAAAAAGTTTGCGAAGCGGGGTCAAACACGTATGTCGAGTAGGAATTACTGGTGGCAAACACCTGGCCACTGGGGAGCAGCGCAAATTCATAGTCCTGAAGAAGGGTCTGCAAATTAACCAACGAAGAAAGAATTGTCAGGGAATTTGACGCGGGATTAAAGACAGACTGGTTGTCGGCAAGGACCTGGCCGCTTTGCAAAAGGATCGAAGCGGTGGGCGATGCGAAATTACTCCTGATGACTTCCTTGGGTCCTGCTTGCGTGAATTGACCGCTATTCGGATCGTATACTTCATCCAACCCAATTCCGTTTCCGGGCGATCCGGCAATCGTAAGGCCGTCTGAAATCAGAACGCGCCCGTCAGTCAGCAATGCCGCAGCGTGATTGTAACGGACCGCGAACATGTTTCCCGCCAATGTAAACGTTTGCGCCACAGGGTCATAAATCTCGACGCTCGCAGTGGGCGATTGCGATTGAGCGGCCGTCACACCACCGGCAATCAAAACATTCCCATTCGGCAAAAGCGTTGCCGTGTGATAGGCACGCGCAAGATTCGGACTCGAAGTTAGTGTAAACATCCCAGACACTGGATTGTAAATTTCGGCGGCAGCCAGAAGATTGTTTCCGTTCTGTGGCCCGGCGGCGTCACTGTAGCCCCCTACGATCAGCACATTTCCATCGCTCAGAAGAGTGGCCGTATGCCCGTGCCGCGCTTGCGCCAAAGGACCGGTGAAGGAAAAAACACCAGTCGCGGGATTATATATCTCTGAGCTGGAGAGCACGTTCAAAGAAGCGTCTTCCCCGCCCGTCAGCAATAGCCTTCCGTCCGCCAACAACGCCGAAGCTTGGTCTGCTCGTGCAGCCTTCAAAAATGTACTTTTGCTGCTAAAACTTTTCGCTGACGGATCATAAACCTCGATGCTGCCTATGCCTTGAAAAGGCCCGTCACCTCCCGCAACCAAGACAGTTCCGTCCAGAAGCAGAGTTGCAAGTTGACCGGCGCGCGCTTCCTGTAAGCTGGCCGTTAAAGCAAATGTTCCCGCACCCGGATCGAACAGTTCAGCTGGGGCCGTGGAAAGTCCGCCCACGATCAGAACCTGCCCATTGTTCAGCAGCGTTGAGGTGTCAAAGCTGCGCGCAAGTTTAAGATTTCCAGTTGCCGCGAATGTTCCTGTCGCCGGATCGTAAATCTCAGCTGTCGACGCAGCCGCTCCGCTTACGCCGCCTGCCACGAGGAGCACCTTTCCGCTCTGCAAAAGTGTCGCGGAAAAAGCGTCGTTCTGATTGACCAATGGTCCTGTCTTCGTAAATAGCCCGGTGCCTGGATCGTACAGCTCTGCGGCGTTGTTGATTCCTCCGCCAGCAATCAATACTTTTCCCGTGTTCAAAAGAATTGCCGCTGCACTGCCCGGAGGGCTTGGCAAGATTCCAGCCGTCGGGCTGAAAGTGCCTGCCGCAGGGTCGTAAAGCTCGGCAGAGCTGTAAGAGCACGCCGCGCTGCAGTTCCCCACCACGCCTCCGACGATCAATACTTTCCCGTCCGGCAATAATGTGGCCACGTGGCTTTGCCGTGGGACAGTCATGCTTCCGGTCGCCGCAAACGTTCCGGCAATTGGGTCATAAAGTTCAGCCGAAGCAGTCGTTCCACCTGATGTCTTTCCGCCAGCAAATAAAACTTTCCCGTTCGTGAGCAGAGTAGATGTCTCGAGCGCGCGAAGAATCGTCATGCTCCCGGTCGCAGCCGAAGTGGAGGTGACAGGATTGTAAATCTCAGCGGGGCTGGTCACGTTCCCGCCGGATCCTGCGTCCGTGTAAAGGACCATGCCATTCGGCAGAAGAGTTGCGGTATTGGGAGCCGGATTCAGCAATCCCGCATGAATGAAACCGGCCACGGAAACCGATGCACTGGCGCTCTGCGTGTTATCCGCGTTGCTCGTGGCAATAATGTTGTAAATCCCAACAGTTCCCGGAGCCGTGTACAGTCCCGAGGAGAGAATCGTTCCGCCTGCTGCGCTTTGCTGAATGCTCCAGGTAACGGACGTGTCGCTTGCGCCCGTGACTGTAGCCGTGAACTGCTGCGTACCGTTCGGCGAGAGATTTACGGAGGCTGGCGAAACCGTGACGGACACGGAAGCCCAAATTCGCTGCGGCGCGGAAATGCAGATCGCGACCGCCAGCAGAGCCATGGCCTGCCTGGGTCGCGCAATCATAACCTTCAACGGATTCCATCGCAGGTAATTGAACAAGGAATGTGTGGTGTGCACGAGCGCCTCCCGACGATGAGTCCGGGAAGGCAAGAACGAACACCCTCGCGGACACGGGAGAAGTCCGAGAAGAACTATCTAGCAAAGCATGGCGCGCAAGCCTGACCCGGGATTAACACGGCCAGGCATAAGTTCGCTCTCGTGCTAGTACGGAAAAAAGGGCTTCCCACGCGCGGACACTATAGCGCAGTGTCACTAATAATGACAGTTGTTGATTTTCGATAAACCGGCCCGAGGAAGTGCTCTTGGAGCAAGCCACTTTTTAACATCAAATTTAGTGCGCGCCCTGGGAAGCGGAATGGAAAACACCCCAGTGAAATTCAAAAGAAGCGCTGCGATGCGCCACCAGATAAGATGTGCCGTGCCCTCCCGGATAAAGGTGAAATTCGTGAGGAATTTTCAGACCATCAAGAGTTTCGTGCAGCTCGGTGGCCCCAACATTCAGACCATAGGTATCTTCCGTGCCGCAATCGAAATATATTTTCGTTCTTTTCAACTCCTCCGCTTTTTCCTTGGCTAGCACGAAGGGGCTGTTCTGAAACCAGAATTGCCGGTTAATTGG
Source organism: Candidatus Acidiferrales bacterium (assembly GCA_036265065.1). Taxonomy (GTDB): domain Bacteria; phylum Acidobacteriota; class Terriglobia; order Acidiferrales; family UBA7541; genus Palsa-360. Next base: position 7,024 of record DATAPT010000541.1, read on the forward strand.
ATCGCCGAATGTTTTCCCCAGAACTTCGGAAACAAAATTCCCGGCAGACTGCATTCCGCTTACAGAATTGGGCGGATCTCGAACGATTGCCGCGCCGTGCGCGCTGACTGAGCCGAAAAGTTCCGGGTGTAAAAAAGCGAACCTTAAGGCGCCGTAACCGCCCATGGAAAATCCGGTAATTCCCCTCGTCATCCGAGTGCCTTGGATTCTGTAACTGCGTTCCACATAAGGCATGAATTCACGGAGAAAAAAATCGCTGTAAAGGGTTTTTCCGTCACGCGAATTAATGTAAAAAGTATCCCAGGCCTCCGGCGACACGACGATAAAATCCCCCACCTTATTTTCACCGCGCAAATCCTGCAGTTCGGTCCACTCCCCGTTCACGGCCATCGATTGCTGCGTGCCGCCCAGTCCATGAAGGAGATACAGCAGCGGATATTTTCGCGTCTTCGCGCCCGGGTCGGAATAGCTTGCCGGCAAAAACACGCAGAATCGCACGGGCGAGTGAAGGATGGCACTGTGAATCGCGCGGCAATCCGCGCGCTCTTGCGCGCGCGCATCGCCCGCAAAGAACAGCGCGAAGGCCAGCAAAAACGCGAATATCAGTGGTTGTAGTTTTTTGGGCAGGCAGATCATAAGGAAATCAGTAGTTATTCTAGAGGCCTTTCTTCGCCTTAACAAGCGCGGCATGTCCGCTGTTTCCGTCTTACAAAATCCTTACGACATGCGCACGACTTCCTAACTCCCGAAATCGCATGATTCATGGGTAACACGGCAACAGTTCGCCGGTTAGAAGGTTGGCAAACATGATGGAGCGCACAGCAAAGATTCACGGCCTACGGTTCGAAATTCCATCAGGATGCCTCCTCGCGAACGACGGAACCGCTGAAGTCCACGAGCCGCAATGGCGTAGGCCAACCTGCCACATTCAACGAATTCCCAACTGCCGATGGGGGAGCATCCAATGGCTATAACCATTTTTCTTCTGCTGGATTGCCTTGGCCTGATATTCCTGATTTACGCGCTGGCGAATTTCTGGAAGGAGTGGCGCAGGGACAAAAGCCGCCGGCCTTCACCAGCTCAGCGGAACGAACACGATTTCGAAATTAGGATTGCCACTTTTCCTGTTCTTTACACATCAAAGTATCAGAACTCGGTAATCCCATTTCCCGTAAATTATCGTCAAGCAAATCTTTCCTCTATGCAACAAACAGACTTTGTCGAGCCTATAGAAATGCAAAGACGAGTGTTACCTGAACCAAGAGCGAGTCAAGGCGGCAAATGAATTTTTTTTGGTTCGCCGAAGCAGGGAAAGGAAAAACCGCAATGCTGGATACGATTTTTACGATCTCCACCTTTGTATTTTTTGTTTTGTCCGTGCTCTACGTGAAATTTTGCAGTGGGATGAGGTAACAAAATGTTCGATACGATTCTATCTCTCGCAGTGTGCGCCGCATTGCTCGTTTATCTGGTGTATGCAATGATGCGCCCGGAAAAGTTCTGACCATGACAAACAACGGCTGGTTCCAAATCATATTTTTCCTGCTCGTCGTACTCGCGCTCACGAAGCCCCTCGGCTTGTTCATGACGCGAGTATTCAACCGCGAGAAAACTTTTCTCGACCCGCTCCTGCGCCCGATTGAAAAGCTGGTGTACCGCCTCACCGGCGTCGATGAAACCAAAGAGATGCGCTGGACGGAATACGCCGGCGCGATGCTCACGTTCAGCGGCGTCACCATGGTGGTGCTGTATCTAATCCAGCGGCTGCAAAACCATCTCCCTCTCAACCCGCAGAAACTCCCCGCCGTGGCTCCGGACCTGGCGTTTAACACCGCCGCATCCTTTACCACGAACACAAACTGGCAGGCTTACGTCCCGGAAACGACCATGTCTTACCTGACGCAGATGGCCGGCCTCGCCTATCACAATTTTATTTCCGCCGCGGTGGGAATCGCCCTGGCCATCGCCATCATTCGCGGAATCACGCGCCGCGAACAGAACACACTCGGCAACTTCTGGGTGGACATGACACGCGCAACTTTCTGGGTCCTGCTTCCCAGCTGCGTGCTGGGCGCGCTTCTGCTCGTCTGGCAGGGAGTGCCGCAAAACCTCAAGCCCTATGCGACCGCGCAACTCGTGGATCCGCAAACCGTGCAGACAACCGATGCG
>DATAPT010000542.1:0-2766 GCA_036265065.1 Candidatus Acidiferrales bacterium
AAGAGAGGCGCAGCACGCTGATACCAAGTTTTGTAAGCCATTTGCAGAGGTTGACTTGGCCATGCCACTTCGCGTTCCAGTTGGGCATGAGGACCACGGCGGGGCCGCTCGATCGGGCGCGAAAGAACCGAGCATGGACAAGATCGTTATTTTTCCAGGGCGAAGTTATCTGGCTGGTGAAGGTCAGTATCTGCTCTTCCGAAGCGCCATTTTGCCGTGATTCCAGAACGTAGTCGTTTGCAGGCGTTGTGCCGAACCATTCTTCGGCGTGGGCGAGCGTTTCTTCGACCCAGGCGTCCAGAAAGCCGCGCGGGTCGGGCTCATCCGCCCTACCGCCAATATGTTCGAGGCCCCACTCAAAGGGATAGACGCGCCGGTTGTCGTCAGTCGTCCACCGGGCGTGCTCGTAGCGGCGAATTTTTCGTTCCAGCCAGGACATATGGTGTGAATCTCGAATATAGGGGCGCACAGATACCCTGTCAAACCACTCTAACTTCTCTTCCAAGTGGTTGCGCCACGATGCGATGTTACCTATTTGCTGCATCCTGCGTGAGCAAGCGTTGTGGGGCTTGTGCTCGTATGGCACAGTTTGATAGTGATCCCACTAAGCGCGTTTTTGTTCGGCTTGCTCGTAGGCAGTTTTCTAAATGTCTGTATCCTGCGGATTCCCGCGGGCAAATCGATTGTGCTTCCCGCATCGGGGTGTACCAAATGCGGAAAGGCCATCGCTCCGTACGACAATATTCCGGTAGTGAGCTGGCTGATACTCGGCGGTAAATGCCGCAGCTGCAAAGCCCCAATTTCCAAGATGTATCCCGCAGTCGAAATGCTGACGGCGCTACTGTTCCTCGCCTGCTATTTCGTGTTCGGGCCAACGGTGGATGCCCTGAAATGGGCCATTTTCTGTGCCCTGATCGTCGTCCTGACCATTACGGACCTGCGCGAGCGCATTCTTCCTGACAAGGTTAATTTTTTTGGAGTGATCGTCGGTCTCATTTTCAGCTTTTTCACCAAGTCACTTGACGGCACGGCTCTGTGGCTTGCGCGGCGCTACTTTGAATTTCCTCCTCCGCAAGCGGCGCTTTCTTTCGCTGATGCCGCCATCGGCGCGTTAGCCGGAAGCGGTTTGCTTTGGTTCGTCGCGGAAGGATATTTTCGTCTGCGCGGCCGCGAAGGCATGGGCCTGGGCGATGTGAAAATGATGGCAGCGGTGGGCGCATTTCTGGGCGTGAAGCGCACGATGATGACAGTCCTTGTTGGATCGCTGCTGGGTAGCGTGATCGGTATCCTTTTGATATCAATTTCGAAAAAGGGCCGCGATTACGAATTGCCCTTTGGTACATTCCTCGGAGCGGGCGCGCTCTTGGTTCTTTTTTTTGGCACGCCTGCCCTGCATTGGTACGAAGCAGTGCTCGCCGGAAAGTGATCTGTGAATTTTACATTGCTGGTTGCAACAGATGTTCCGACGGCCAATTCACTCTGGGTACTTTCCGGGGCGCTGCTGGTCATTCTGATGGCCGCGGCGATCATCGTGATCATGATGGCGCGGCGTTATTTTCGTGGAGGCTCGGAAGCCACTTCTCAGGGCGGACAGGAAACTCCTCGCAGCGATAATCCCGCAGCATTCATGGCCGCCTCGATGCAGGCCGTCATCAAAAAACTCAAAGAGCAGGAAAAAGAATTGGAAGCCTTGCATCGCGCCGAACGCGAGCGCGCGCAGCAAACCGAGCGCATGAGCGAAGCCGTCACGCGCAATATGCCCGCCGGCTTGCTGCTGGTGAATTCTGCAGGCCTGATTACCAGCGCCAATCCCGCAGCCGAAGCGGCTCTGGGCGTTAAATCTCTCGGCTTTCGCCGCTACAGCGAAGTACTCGGTTCTGGCTCGCGCCTCACGGAGCTCGTCGCCCTTTGCCTCGACCATGGACGCACTTTTCGCCGCGAAGAGGTCGAGTACCTCGCGCCTTCCAGCGATTTGCGCCAGCTCGGAGTCACGATTTCTCCGATCCAAAACAATACCAATGAAATTACCGGAGCGATTTGCCTGCTCAGCGATTTGACGGAGCTTGCCGCACTGCAAAAGCAAATCCACATGAAGGAAAATCTGGCGGCGCTCGGCGAACTTTCCGCCGGAATCGCGCACGAATTCAAAAATGCACTCGCGACGATTTCAGGCTACGCGCAAATGATTCGCAGCGAGGCCAAGCCCGGCACCGACCTGCATGAGCACGGCGACCTCATCCTGCGCCAGACGCGTTCTCTTACGCATGTGGTTACCGAGTTCCTCAAATTTGCGCGCCCTCTCGATCTGGCGGACGAGCAAGTCGCGCTTCGCCCCATGATCGAAGAAATTATCGCGGAAATTTCCGAAGCGGTTCCCGGCGTTCCGATCGACACGCTGGGCGAATTCAGCGACGTGTCGGGTGACGATGCCCTGTTGCGGCAAGCCATTCTAAACCTCGCGCGCAATGCCGCGGAAGCAGCGGTTGAAAATCCTGCCGGAGGACGCGTCATCATCCGCGGCGAAATCGAAAAATCGGGTCCATTGCACGGCCAACGTATCTCGGTTTCAGATAACGGTCCTGGCATTCCCGGCGAAACGCTGAGCAAGATTTTTGTGCCCTTTTACACCACAAAAGCCAATGGAACAGGCCTGGGACTAGCCGTGGTGCAAAAGATCATTGTCCAGCATGGCGGATCGATCGAAGCCCGCAACCAACCCGTTGGGGGAGCCGAGTTTCTCGTATGGTTACCCTTTGTGCGCGAATC
>DATAPT010000543.1:0-6401 GCA_036265065.1 Candidatus Acidiferrales bacterium
CAAAAGCAAAAACAGTTTCCGGCGTGAAAGATGCGATCCAAATTTCCAGCGGCATCGCGGTGATCGCCGACAACACCTGGGCCGCGATGCAGGGGCGCCGTGCGCTTGAAATTCAGTGGGACGAAGGCCCGAACGCGAAACTCACGAGCGCGGATATCAGCAAAGCTCTCGAGGAAGGCGCGGCGCAACCGGGACATGCCGCGCGCAAGGAAGGCGATGTCGAAGCCGGCCTCGCAGCGGCGGCCACAAAATTTGTGGTGGACTATGAAGTTCCGTTTCTTGCACACGCCACGATGGAACCGATGAACTGCACAGCGGATGTGCGCTCGGAACGCTGCGACGTTTGGTCGGGCACGCAGGCGCAGACAAGTTCGCAGGCCACGGCCGCGAAGATCACCGGGCTCGACATAAACGCCGTTTTTATTCACACCACATTTCTCGGCGGCGGATTCGGCCGCAGGTTCGAATCCGATTTCATCGGCGAAGCGGTGGAAACTTCCAAGGCGATGAAAGCGCCGGTGAAAGTGACGTGGTCGCGAGAAGACGACATGCAGCACGACTACTACCGAATGGTTTCTCATGCGCGCTGCACGGCGGGACTCGACGCGGAAGGCTGGCCGGTCGTGTGGGCAAGCCATGTCTCATCGCCAGCGCTCATGGCGCGCTTCGGTCCGCTGAAAGATAATTTCGATCACCGCAGCGTGGAAAGCCTGGACGATGTTCCGTACACCATTCCGAACATCCTCGTTGATTTCAGCCTTGTGAATACGCCTATCCCTATTGGCTTCTGGAGATCGGTTGGCGCGTCGCAAAACGGTTTCTTCCTGGAAAGTTTTTCGGATGAAATGGCAACTGCCGCGAAAAAAGATCCGTACGAGTTTCGGCGCCACTTGCTCGCGAAAGCGCCCAGGCACCTTGCCGTTCTTGAAACCGCCGCGCAAAATGCGGGCTGGGGCAAGCCCTTGCCTACTGGAAGGGCGCGCGGCATTGCCGTGGTGACTTCCTACAACGGTTTCGTGGCGCTGGTGATTGAAGTTTCGGTGAATCGCGAGGAGCGCAAGCTGAAGGTGCATCGCGTGGTTTGCGCGCTCGATTGCGGACGAATCGTGAATCCTTCCAGCATTCAGGCGCAGGCACGGAGCTGCATCGTGTACGGTTTAACTGCGGCGCAGCACAGCGCGATCACTATCGACCGGGGCCGCGTGCAGCAAAATAATTTTAACGACTACCAGATGATGCGCTTCGACGAAATGCCGGAAGTGGAAGTGCACATCGTCTCGAGCGACGGGCCGCCGACCGGCGCGGGAGAATTTGTGGTGCCTCCCGTTGCTCCCGCGCTGTGCAATGCGATTTTCGCGGCCACCGGCAAACGCGTTCGGCGTTTGCCTGTGCGACCTGAAGATCTGGCGTAGATTTCTCGCGGAATTGAATGTTGCCCGGGAACGCCAATCTCCCGATTGGCGTTTTGCCGCGCGCCAATCAGGAGATTGGCGTTCCCAGGTTTGCCCCATTGCAATTCAGCTAGTATTTGACCCGACCTCCGAGGTTGACACCGGAATGGCTCAGGACTACCGTTTTATGTAGAGCGAAAAATCGGGTTTCCGCGTTGTGTAAGGAGGTTCCATGGAAGTAAACCGGAAAGAATTTCTCGATTGTCTCGGCGGTCCGGAAGCGGCGAGCAAGATGGATTCGGAAGCGCGAGCCGACGCGCTCGAATCCCACATGATGGCCCAATTGAATCAGGCCCAGGCAAACAGCGCCGACGGCAAACCGCAGGAAACCAAAAAATATCCCACGACCGCTGAAGTGGAAGAGCAGATCGAAACGCGCAAATATCGCGAAGGCGTTGGCTTCATGTATGTTCCTCGCACGGGCGAAAATGTAAAGCGTCTTCCGCGCATGCCCGCCAATCCCACGCTGTACGATTTTTTCAAGCTGCGCTTCATGGAAACGTCCAACCACGTGCTGCAAAGCGCCGCGCTGGCCATGAAAAACGGCATGTCCGAAGAAGTGATTCTGGCGTGCCTGCTGCACGATGTGGTGCAGGAAATTATCCGCACCGATCATGGCTGGTGGGGAGCGCAGCTTTTCGAGCCCTACGTGCCGGAAAAAGTGAGCTTCGGAATCCGCTACCATCAGGCGTTGCGCTATTATCCCGATCCATCGGTTGGCTACGAGTACCCGGATTTGTATCGCCAATTGTTCGGTTCGGACTACGTTCCGCCGCCGTACATTGAAGAAACCTACAAAATGGTTCGCAAGCACCGGTGGTACATGGATGCGCGCCTCGTTACGGTGAACGATTTATATGCGTTCGATCCAAATGCTGTTGTTTCCATCGATCCGTTTATTGATATCATCGGACGCCACTTCAAACAGCCCAAAGAAGGTTTGGGAAATGACGGCGGCCCCGTGGCGCATATGTGGCGAACGATTGCGCGGCCCGATCAGCCGCTGTGAGCGGCGTTAGCATAAATTTTACATGTCCGCGAGGTGGTGTCTAAACCCCCGCGTCTAAAGAAGCGGGCTACAGCACCTTTTGTAGCCCACCGCTTCAGAGGCGGGGATTTAGATGCAACAGAATTCAGATCGCACTGGAAAAAGGGGACCACTTGCGCAAAAAACAAATTCGCGTGTTCGCAGCCGCAACAATTTTCGCGCTCCTATGCGCGGGAACATTTTCCTTTTTCGCGCGTAGAACGCCCGCGCAAACGCCGGTGATGAACGTGATGATCTCGGACGGCATGAAAACGGTCTTCGAGGAACTCACTCCGCAAATCGAACAGGCGACGGGCCGCAAAATAGCCGCGCAATTTAATTCCTCAAAAAATTTGCGCGATAAAATTCAAGCTGGAGAAGCTTTCGACGCCGCGATCCTCACCTCGGACGTGCTCGACGATCTGATCAAGCAGGGAAGAATTTCCGCGGGCGGCCGCGCCGAAATTTCCCGCACCGGAATCGGCATGGGCGTTCGCGCCGGAACCACGAAGCCGGATATCAGCACCGCGGAATCGTTGCGCCGCACGCTGATGAACGCAAAAGCGATCAGCTTCAATCCCACGGGCTCGAGCTCGGTGCACACGAACGACATGTTCATGCGCCTCGGAATCGCGCAGGCCGTAAAAAATAAATTGATCTTGAGCCCTGAGCCGGGGCGCCCGCAGATGGACGTTGCGGACGGAAAGTCGGAAGTTGTGTTCTCTCTGATCCCAGAAATAAAAGGATTTCCAGGCGTCGACCTGGTGGGACCTGTTCCAGCGGAATTTCAAAGCTACATTAATTTTGCGGGAGGAATATCGGCCAGCGCGCATGATGCCGCTCCGGCCCTGGCGCTGATCAAGTTTTTCAGCAGCCCCGCGGTAGCCCCAGTCCTGTTAGCAAAAGGCATGGAACCGAGGGTTTAAGTAGGACAGGCTTCAGCCTGTCTTCTTTTGATCTTAGCCGTCAATGAAAAATGGAAATCAGACAGGCTGAAGCCTGTCCTACTTAAACCCAATCACGCGCGAACCGCAGTCGCTCTTGCAGCAACATACGCACGCATCGTGGCCTCAAACTCACGTTCCAGTTTTTGCACGACTGGCCCCATCACCGTGGAATAGCGGTGGCCCGAAATTTCACTCACACCCAAAAGGGTACGGTTCGTCGAGGTAATGAATACTTCATCCGCGCCCAACAAATCCTCCAGCGTCAATGTCTTCTCGCTCATGGATATTCCCGCGCGCGGCGCAATTTCCAGCAGCACTGCGCGTGTAACGCCTTCGAGGCATCCCGACGAAATTGGCGGCGTAAAAACCGCGCCGTCCTTTACGCAAAAAATATTCGCCGAGGTGCACTCGGCCACTTCCGCGCGCTCGTTCAGCAAAATCACTTCCGTCCAGCCCGCTTTCTGCGCTTCGGCCAAGTGCCACACATTGTTCAGCCACGACGTGGTTTTCACGCCGGCCAGAGGGGAAGCCGCATGGCGCGCGTGTTCCGCGACACCCAGTCGCGCCTCCTCGGAATGCGCGGGAAGGCCAGCGGTGCAGAGAATTAAATCCACTTCCGGCAGCGCTTCGCCGCTTTGCCAGAAGCCGACGCGGTTGTAGATCATGTAAATTCGCGCCGTGCCTTCGACCACTTGATTTGCGGCCAGCAATTCGCCGAGATTTTTCCTCACTTTTTGCGCATCGAAAGTAAATGGGAGTCGAATGCGTCCCGCATCTTTTTCCAGCCGCCGCCAATGGCGCTCGTAGGCAAATGGCTCGCCCTGAAAGACACGCATCGTGGTGAATAATCCCCACCCGTTCATGAGTCCGGCTTGTCCGGGCGAAAGTCGCGCCTCTTCCGTGGGCACTATGCGGTCGTTGTGAAAAATCAGGCGATGAATCAAGGGAACCTCGTGCGCAGGATTTGTGCGGCGCAGAGATATTCTAACCCAGCCCGGGCGCATCGATGTTACGCGTGGGGAAAAAAGAGTGACGAAGCAATCAATCTAAAAACATTGTACGTTTGTCACTTCTAAATTCGCGGGATATCATCCAGCCATGCGATTGCTTTCTTCCTTCCCAACGCTACGGAGAGATCAATGAGTGCAATGAAATCCTTTCACCGCTTTGCACGGATTCTTGCTCTTGCAGCGACCGCCTCGCTGTGCGGCTGTTCGTCCGGGCCAGCTTCTCCACTCCCGGCCCTCTCATCGTTTTCAGGCGAGCGCCTGCTCGCTCACATTCGCACGCTTTCTTCCGACGAATTTGAGGGACGAGGTCCCGGCTCGAAAGGCGAGCAACTCACGCTTACTTATTTGCAGGATCAATTTCGTTCCGCTGGCCTCGAACCCGGCAATCCCGATGGCACATACCTGCAAAACGTTCCGCTCGTTGGAATCACGCCGGACCCGGCCATGAAACTCATGCTGACAGGCCACGGGGAAACACTGGAGCCGAAGTTTCAAGACGATTTCGTAGCATGGTCCAAGCGCGTAACCGAAACTTCTTCGGTTGACGCGGATATGATTTTTGTCGGTTACGGCGTGCAGGCCCCTGAATTTCAATGGGACGATTTCAAAGGCGCTGACGTAAAAGGAAAAATTCTCGTCGAGCTGATCAACGATCCGCCAGTGCCCGATCCAGCGGATTCCTCCAGGCTCGATCCCAAAATTTTTGGCGGCGACGCGATGACCTACTACGGCCGCTGGACCTACAAGTTTGAAAAAGCAGCGCAGATGGGCGCTGCCGGATGCATCATTATTCACCAGACCGATCGCGCCGGATATCCCTGGGAAGTCGTGCGCAACAGTTGGAGCGGAACACAATTCGACCTGGCCACGCCGGATAAAAACATGGGACGTCTCGCCATGGAGAGCTGGATCACTTCGGATTTCGCCACAAAATTATTTCACTCTGCGGGAAAGGACCTCGATCAACTGATCAAGTCGGCGGCCACGCGTAATTTTAAGCCCGTCCCGCTTGGCGTGCGCGCGAAACTAAGCATTCACAATTCGCTGCGCACAATCGATTCCCACAATGTGATTGCAAAACTCACCGGCAGCGATCCCACGTTAAAAAATACATACGTGATCTACTCGGCTCACTGGGATCACTTCGGCATCGGTCCAGAAGTGAATGGAGACAAAATCTATCACGGCGCGGTGGACAATGCTTCCGGCGTCGCCGCGCTTCTGGAAATGGCGCGCGCCTATAAAAAACTTCGCACGCCGCCCCGTCGCTCCATACTCTTCCTGTCGGTGACGGCGGAAGAGCAGGGCCTGCTCGGCTCCCGATATTACGCCGAACATCCTCTGTACCCGCTTGCGCAAACCGCCATCGACATCAACATGGACGGAATGAACGTAAATGGGCGCACGCGTGACATCGTGCAGATCGGACGAGGTGTTTCAACATTGGACAGCGCGATCTATGCCGTGGCGAAAGAGCAGGGCCGCATCGTGAAGGTCGACCCTGAGCCTGAAAAGGGCCTCTATTATCGCTCGGACCATTTTGAATTCGCCAAGAATGGCGTTCCGGCCTTCGATCCTGAAAGCGGCGTGGATTATGTGGGCAAGCCTGACGGTTGGGGAATCGAAAAGCGCAAGGAATATACGGCCAATAAATATCACAAACCTGCGGACAAGATAGAGCCGGATTGGAATATGGAGGGAGCGATTGAGGATTGCCAATTATATTTTTTGGTTGGATATCACATTGCGAGCGATTCGCAAATGCCAGAATGGAACTCGGGCGCCGAATTTAAGGCCATCCGGGACGCGTCGCTGAAGGCCAGCGGTGCTAATCACTAAAAACAGCATGTCGGGAAGCAGTTGATTCTGAGTGCTTTCGGGGGGAAAGCCGGGGGTAGGGGAGGGGGTATATTTTTGGCGCATACAGTCATTTACATGTTGACACGAGTCCTGGTACTCCTTACTC
>DATAPT010000544.1:0-2660 GCA_036265065.1 Candidatus Acidiferrales bacterium
GCCTCGGCGGCTTTTTCCATCTGGCGGTGGTAGGGAAATATCAGGTGCGCGCGATTGGACAAGTGCAGGCGGCCATTAATTTCGATCCCAGCCTTCGCCAGCGTGTCCAGCTCTACTACGAGGGCGGCCGGGTCCACGACAACACCGGAACCGATCACGGCGTGCTTGCCGGGACGCAAGATTCCGCAAGGAATCAGCTGGAGAACGAACTTGCTCCCATTGAAAATGACTGTATGTCCGGCATTGTGGCCACCCGCACATCGTGCAATGTAATCGAACGACGCGGCGAGGTAATCCACCACCTTGCCCTTCCCTTCATCGCCCCACTGTGCACCCACCACTACAATCGACTTCATCGGCTAAAGGCTCCCGCTTGAATTCGCGTTCCCGTTCAAAACACGCAAAAATTTGGAAATTTGGCACATCACGCCGGTTCAGTCACACGCCTCCGCGCCACACCAAAACTTCGGATTCAGCAGGAGGAAACAAAATAAACGCGGCCCCTTATGCTACCTGTCGCTACGGGAGAAGGCAAGGCCAGCGGGCGATATCCCGCCAATTGAGGTGATTCAATAGCTGGGGTCCTCGAAATTGGATACGAAATAGATGAGAATATTGTCTGATTCTCATTCCGTATCCTTTCGGGCACCTTCGGAATTAGTCACCACACAATTCTGCGCCCGATTCGCTATACTTTTCTAGCCGGTAAAATCCAAATGACAACCAAGGGACCGCAAAAACCTCAGGACTTAGAGCGTCGAGAGCTTCAATTAAGCTTGTTTGCAGCGTCATCAATCGCTGTATTGGCAGCAGGGCTTGTCTTATTGATGTACCCGGCGGTATTTGCAAACCGCGAGAGTCCTTCTTCCAGATCCCCACAAATTGCATTTTATGGATTTTGCATACTGTCGTGCCTACTGGTGGCGTACATTGTCGACCGGCAGCTTACGATTCACCGCCTTAGAGCCCAGATTGCCCTGGAACGCATACGAACCTCTGAAGCCTTGCGGCAAGCGAGTGCCGACGTCCTTTCCGCCATGCCGAATGTGGGCACGTTTGATGATCGCCTCGCGATGGAGTTTCGGCGCGCGGCTACCGCGGATTCAAGGCTTACCGTGATGGTAATCGCTATTAATTTGAATGGGATTTTCGCCGAACCCGACCAGTCGATGTCCGCGCTGGGAGATGCGGCGAGCGCGATTTCGCGAAAACTTCGGGAACAGGATTCTATTTTTATTCTGAGACGAAATTATTTTGGAGTGATTCTTCCAGGCTTGAGACAAGAAAGTATTCAGCAAGTCTGTGGGCGTATTTCCGAAGGGTTGTCCGATGTCTCGGGAGCGAGCAATCGTTTTTCGTTTAAAATAGAGACGGTCAGCTATCCGGAGCAAACGTCCAGCGCCTATGATCTGGAATTGGCAGTGAACGGATGGCTGCCGGAAGCGGATTCCGGATTATCGGTCAAGGAAAAGTCCCTTGAAATGATGCAAAGCCAAAAATAGCACGCGAGGAAAATGCCGGACGGACACTTTAGTTACGTTCAGTTGTCTTCTTCTTCGACCAAACCCCAATCCAATCCCCAGAAATTCTCGGTTGCCGTAAATTCGACGCCCACGCGAATTTCGTCATTGTTCGCTATGCGCTGCCAGGCTACGCGAGCATCGATCTCTTGCCCGGTATCTTCTCTCTTCAAATGAATGGAGTCACCCGACTTTGCGGCGTGCTTGCATAACACCATTGCGCCATGCTGGCTGAGCAGAACGGTTTCCGTGTTTTCTTTCCACATGCCGCCGATTTTCTCTGAACTGATGGTGACCGGGATGGAGGCAATTTTCCTGGGGCTGCGGCGCAGGTGGCGGCCAAGTTCGCTGGCATACAGAATGATGTGAAGAAGCTTGGCGCGGTCAAGATTGTCCAATTGCTTCTCGTTGTGTTCCATCGAGTCCGCGGATCGTGTGCAATCGTGGATGAAGCGCCTGACGGATTCAGAGTCCGTAATGCTCAGCCCGGGTCCTTTACGCATTTCGTCGTAGGTATCGAGCCTTTGATAGCAAACGGAGATAAAATGCTCGAGGCAAAACGTTTCTCCATCAATTAAGCCTTCTGATTCTTGAACGCATCCGGAAAGGCTGCACTGGTCAACTAAAGTCATAAGTCTTCGTGGCGAGCCAACGTGCCTGAAGTTCCCCTCATTTTAAATTCAAATAAACTCCGTGGTTCGTTGCGTTTGAAACATTTTCTAGTCCCGAAACGTAATGGGAATCCATTTCACGCGTTTCGAGCTATACCAACACTTCCGGAACTTCGAGACGCTGCTTTTGAAATGCCCTGTCAAACGCTCGAACCACAACGGGATCGAAATCCGTCCCTTCGCCTTTGCGGATAATGTCTCGCGCTTCAAATGTAGACAGGGCCTGGCGGTAAGGCCGATCGCTGATCATCGCGTCAAATGCGTCCGCCACGCTCAAAATTCGAGCCTCAATGGGGATATCTTCCCCCTTCGAGGCGTGGTAGCCCGTGCCGTCAAAGCGATCGTGATGCGCCAGAATAATCGGGAGTATCCGACGGAGGGATCCGGAAACGGGGACAAGAAGATTGACTCCCTTTTCAACATGTGACTTGATCTCGCTGTATTCTTCGTCGTTCAGTTTGGCAGCCTT
>DATAPT010000545.1:0-10454 GCA_036265065.1 Candidatus Acidiferrales bacterium
GGTGCAATTTTTAGGATGAGGCGGAGATTAAATCGATGACCGATTCCACCGTGACAAAGGCGGACCTGGTAGAAGAAGTGGTTCGCGTCACAGAACTTCCACGTAAAGAATCTGAAACAGTGGTTGAAACAATTTTTGAAAGCATTATCGGCGCGCTGCAAGGCGGCGACCGCATCGAAATCCGCGGCTTTGGCAGCTTCCGTACTCGCCAGCGCCGTGGACGTACAGGCCGCAATCCGAAGACTGGCGCGAAGGTGGAAGTGCCGCCGAAGAAGATCCCTTTCTTCAAGCCCAGCAAGGAATTGAAAGATCACGTCAATACGGGTGGGCCCGCAACGCCTGCCGCTCCGGTTCCGGGCCCTGCCCCAGTGACGCCGCAAGGCTGATAGGCGCCGCGGACACAACCTGTGAAAGTCCGCGCGGCTCAAACTCCATATGGATTACCTCTGGACTCCCTGGCGCTACCGGTATGTGGCTGAAGCCAAGAACGTTGCCGGTTGCGTATTTTGCAACGCTCCTGCCGCGAATAACGATGAAGAATGGCTCATCGTCAATCGCGGCGTGAAAAATTTCGTCATCCTGAATCGCTATCCCTACACTGCGGGACACGTAATGGTGGTTCCCTACGCGCATACCGCGGATTTTTCCGCCCTTGAACGGGAAACCGCCACGGAAATGATGCTGCTTACGCAGCGAGTGCAGACCGCAATCGATGATACTTATCATCCCGACGGCTTCAATCTCGGCATGAATCTTGGCCGCTCGGCCGGCGCGGGAATCGCCGATCACCTGCACATGCACGTCGTGCCACGCTGGGCGGGCGACACCAACTTCATGACCACGGTGAGCGAAACGCGCCTCGAGCCCGAAGATCTTTCTGTGACGTACACCAAGTTGCGCAAAGCGCTAACGCTTTAGAGCTTGTGTGAGAACTGCGGAATCATTGTGTGTCGTGGCTTTAGCCTCGATATTAGGTTATCCAAAATAAGTGCGCCTTTACAGGCTGCGGAAAAAAGGCGTTGTTCTGTCATTCTGAGCGAAGCGAAGAATCTCTCTTCGATTTATGTATAAGAAATGAAACAAGGAGAGATTCTTCGCTTCGCTCAGAATGACAGAGTATTTGGTTTTTCCGCGGCATGTGTAGCCGCTGATGTGCCAATTTTGCAGTTGTCAGGCTGAAATTTTAGCCTCGCTCAAAAAATTCCGGAGCCACAGTTGAACTTCGCACTCACCGAAGAGCAAACATTGCTGCAACGCACGGTTCGGGAATTTGCAGAGAACGAAGTGAAGCCGCTTGCGCGCGAGATTGATGAGACCTGCCACTTCCCCCGCGAAACTTTTCGCAAAGCTGCCGAGCTTGGATTAACCGCCGTGGCTCTGCCTGAATCCGAGGGCGGCGCCGGCTTTGACCACATTTCCTACTCCATCGTCATCGAAGAAATTTCCCGCGTCTGCGCTTCCACCGGCGTGATTCTTTCCGTGCAAAATTCTTTGTACTGCGATCCGATTCACCGCTTTGGCACGGAGGAACAGAAAAATAAATTTCTGCTGCCCTTCGCGCGCGGCGAAAAAATCGGTTGCTACGCGCTCACCGAGCCGCAGGCGGGCTCGAATGCGGCGGCACTGACAACGAAGGCCGTGCGAAAGGGTGACAGCTACGTCATCAACGGAACCAAAGCGTGGATCACCAACGGCGGCGTGGCGGACGCGGCCATCGTGTACACGAATACCGATCCGTCGAAGGGCGAAAAAGGAATCACGGCGCTTGTGGTGGAGCGCGGCACGCCCGGCTTTAAAGTGGGCAAGGAAGAAAAAAAACTTGGCATTCATGCGACGGCGTGCACGGAATTGTCCTTCACCGATTGCGAAGTGCCCGCCGCAAATCGCATTGGCAACGAAGGCGAAGGATACAAGGTCGCGCTCTCCACGCTCGACGGCGGCCGCATAGGCATTGCCGCGCAAGCCACCGGAATCGCGCAGGGCGCGCTGGAGCAGGCTTTAGCATACGCGAAGCAGCGCCAGGCATTTGGCCATCCCATCGCCGATTTTCAGGCCATTCAATTCATGCTGGCCGACATGGCCACGGAAATTGACGCCGCGCGTCTGCTGGTCCGCAAAGCCGCCTGGAAATCGGATACCGGCGCGCGCTTTTCCATGGAAGCCTCCATCGCAAAATTATTCGCCTCGGAACTGGCCACGCGCGCGACGCATAAAGCCATGCAGATTCACGGCGGCTACGGTTACAGCGCCGAATATCCGGTGGAGCGAATGTATCGCGACGCGCGCATCACGGAGATTTACGAAGGCACCAGCGAAATTCAGCGCCTCGTGATTGCCGCCTGGGTGTTGAAGAGCTTTTGAAACTGCGAGTTGAGAGTCGACAGTTTAGAGTTTAGAGTTAAAAGATAAAATCGGGACTGCGAAAATTGCATAGCATCGAAGCCCCGATAATCGAATTCGCAATGCTGACGGAATTGTATGCTTTCTGGGATCGCCAATCTCCCGATTGGCGCGTGGCAAAACGCCAATCGGGAGATTGGCGGTCCCATTTCTGTGGCAAAAAGGTACAGCTGAAATCTTAGCTGTCGACTCTGAACTTTTACGGATCACGACAAACCGCCTTCCATGCAAGAACTCGACTCCTCGATTCAATTCGACCAAGCGCGCGACGAAGAATTTTTTGCGTCCGTCCCCGCAAAGCCTGCGGTGTTTGCGATCGAGCCGCGCGCGGAATTGATTGACGCGAAACCGTACCTGCTGCGTACGGCCAATCTGCGGCAACGGCTCGCGCGGTTGCTTGGATCGCCCGATCCTGCTTCGAAGCGCCTGAATTTGCGCGAATTTGCCGGTGGCGTGCGCTATCGCGTGGTCGGATCGCCCTATGAATTGAGTTTTCTGCACTGGCAACATGCGCGGCGGATGTGGCCGTCATCGTATCGCGAACGCGCACGAATCCGGCCGCCCGCCGTGCTGAAAGTCAGCCTCAAAAATGCGTACCCGCGTTGCTACGCCACGCGCCGCATCAGCGCCAATGGATTTTATTTTGGCCCGTTCTCATCGCGCCGCGAGGCCGATACGTTTGCTTCCGGCTCACTCGATCTTTTCAAAATTCGCCGCTGCCAGATCAAAATTCGCCGCGATCCGGAATTTCCCGGCTGCATTTATTCGGAAATGAAAATGTGCCTCGCCCCCTGCTTCGCCGGATGCACGCAGGAGGAATATGACGCGGAAGTCGCCCGCGTGGTCGCGTTTCTCTCCACGCGCGGCGGATCGCTCACGGCGGAACTCGAGCGCGAACGCGAAGCGGCGAGCGAAGCGCTCGATTTCGAGCGAGCAGCCGCTGTTCATCGCCGAGTTGAGAAAGCCGCCGAAGCTTTGCGCGGCCTGCCCGATCTCGCGCGTCGAATCGAAGATTTAAATGCCGTGGTTCTACAGCGTGCTGCGGAAGAAAACACGGTCACGGTATTCGTAGTGCGCGCCGGCCGCATCGAAGAGCCGCGCCTCTTGCGTTTCGCCGAACTTGCCGGCGAACCGCGCTCCGTGGAACAAATTCTGCGCGAATGGCTGGAAGGCGCGGGAAATGCCGATTCAATTCTCGTCAAAGCATCCGCTTCGCACCAACAAAGCTTTCGCGAACTGGAAGACCATCTCAGCCTGCTCACGCGCTGGTTTCACAAAAAGCCGCGCGCTGGAGAAATATTTTTTCGCGAAGCCACTGCGCGCTCCTCGACCGCCGCGCCGCAGGACGAAGCCAGCGCGCGCCGCAACAGCGAGTGGCCCTATCGCCGCATTCTGCGCGCCTGCTCGCGATTGCTAACTCCGCCCACAGAAGAAACGCCGACGGAGAGTTAAGTGGCCCGGGTTTAAGTGACACTGAAGCCCGCGCCACGGGGCCACTATCGTGCGTTTCAAATACAGGAAGCCCGGCAGTGCGGGTATAATTGCCGTTATTTAATCTGCGAGGTGAAATGCCTACATTCGCGACACCGGATGGAACGAAAAAATATGCCGCACGATTTGCGGGACGCGCAGCGACGGGACACTTTCGCGAACACCAGGGATTGTGGCTTTCTTCCGTAGGCATCGGCACCTATCTCGGCGAAGCCGACGCGCGCACGGATCAAGGATATACGGACGCGATAGTGGCCGCAGTCGAATCCGGCGTGAACGTGATCGACACGGCGATCAACTACCGCTTTCAGCGCTCCGAGCGCTCCGTGGGCGCGGCGATTGCGGAACTCGCGCGGCGCGGCTACGGGCGCGAAGAGCTTGTGATTTGCACCAAGGGCGGATTCCTCACACCCGATGGCGACATGCCCGCCGACGCCACCGAATATTTCAATCGCGAATATGTGGAGACAGGAATTTTGCGTGAAGGCGATGTCGCCGCGGGATGCCACTCCATCGCTCCAAAATTTATTGCCGATCAGCTGGAGCGCAGCCGGCGCAATCTGGGCGTCGAAACGATTGACGTCTATTACCTGCACAATCCGGAAACGCAACTGGCCGAAGTGCCGCGCGAAATGTTCAACACGCGCGTGCGATCCGCATTCGAATTTCTGGAATCCGCCGTGGCCGCCGCGAAAATTCATTTCTACGGACTCGCCACGTGGAACGGATTCCGCCAGGGCGAAAAGGAGCAGGATTTTCTTTCACTCGCCGCAATGGAATCGCTCGCGCGTGACGTCGCGGGAGGCTCGCACCATTTTCGCTTCGTGCAGCTGCCGTGCAATTTGGGAATGACGGAGGCGCTCACTCGCGCGAATCAAGAACTGGACGGCGCCCGCGTCCCCGCCGTCGGATCCGCATCCAAGATCGGCGTTACGCTCATCGCCAGCGCTTCGATGCTGCAGGGGAAGCTTTCCAAAGGCCTTCCACCCTTCGTGACAAATGCGCTGGGAATGAATACCGATGTGGAGCGTGCGATGCAATTTGTGCGCTCAACGCCGGGAATCGCGACGGCCCTTGTGGGCATGAGCCGCGTCGAACACGTG
The DNA here is from genome assembly GCA_036265065.1 of Candidatus Acidiferrales bacterium. Classification (GTDB taxonomy): domain Bacteria; phylum Acidobacteriota; class Terriglobia; order Acidiferrales; family UBA7541; genus Palsa-360. The sequence continues at coordinate 4,995 of DATAPT010000545.1, forward strand.
CGGGAAAACCTAAAGATCGTAGGAGTGCCACCCGCTTCGCAGGAGCAATTCGCTAAATTATTTCAGCGTGGCGAAAAAGCCTGAGATTTGCGTGGCATAGCCATTAAAAACCGCAAAAAAAACCTTCTGTCATTCCGAGCGAAGCGAGGAATCTCTCTTCGATTTAACCATAATTCAGAAAGAGAAAGAGAGATTCCTCGCTTCGCTCGGAATGACAGAATAGACTTCTTTTCTGCGGTATGTTCTGGATGAGGTAGTCGATTACCGCTTCTGCTCCATCAATCCTGCAATGGTCCCCATCACGTCAAACTTGGTGATGATCTCCAGCCGCCCGTTGCTCATCTGCACAAACACGGCGGGCTCTTCGTGGCTCAGCAAATAAGTAAGCCTCTCGACAGGCGCTTCGCAGGAAATCATGGGCAGAGGATCGCTCATGACTTCGCGGATCACCATCTTGCGAAGATCTTTTCCCTGCAGCGCGAGATTCAAAATCTGGTCTTCGTAAATCGCGCCGATGGGCTGCTTCGCTTCAAACACCGGCAACTGCGAAATGTCCTGCGTCTGCATGGTGTGCAGCGCGTGAAACACCGTCTGGTCCGGGCCAACCAGAAGCAAATCGCGATCCTTGCTCACTTTGTGTTTCGCGTTCACCACGTCTTCGACGGTGAGCATCACTTCTGAATCGACGTAGCCGCGCTCGCGCATCCACTCATCGCTATACACTTTGCTGAGGTAACGCATTCCGGTATCCGGCAAAAATGCGACAACGAAGGAACCCTTGGTCAGAGTCTTGGACACGCGCAGCGCGCCCGAAACGCAACCGCCGCCCGAGCCTCCCGTAAAAATTCCTTCCTGTTTTACGAGACGCCGCGCCCAGACAAAACATTCCTGGTCATCGACCTGAACAACATCATCGACCATATTGAAATCCATGGTGGACGGAAAAATATCTTCGCCAATGCCTTCCACGACGTACGTTTTCGCCGTGCCCACTTTTCCGGTTTTCTTGAATTCGTAATACAGCGATCCGATGGGATCGACGCCGATAATTTGCACGTTGGGATTTTTTTCTTTCAGGTAGCGGCCCACGCCGCTGATCGTGCCGCCCGTGCCCATGCCGCAAACAAAGTGAGTGATCTTGCCTTCGGAGTCTTCCCAGATTTCCGGACCCGTGCCGCGATAATGCGCTTCGGGATTCATCGGATTTTCATATTGATTGGGATAAAAAGAATTCGGAATATCTTTCGCCAGTTTTTTGGCCACGGAATAATAGCTGCGCGGATCGTCCGGCTCGACCGCCGTGGGGCAGACGATCACCTCCGCGCCCAGCGCCTTGAGCAAATCCACTTTTTCCTTGGATTGCTTGTCCGTGATGGTGAACACCAGCTTGTAGCCGCGCACCGCGCCGACGAGCGCGAGGCCGATCCCCGTGTTGCCAGAAGTTCCCTCGATAATCGTGCCGCCTGGTTTCAGCAGGCCTTTTTTTTCCGCATCTTCGATCATGGAGACGCCGATGCGGTCTTTCACCGAGCCGCCCGGATTCATGTAATCGACTTTGACGTAGACGTCGGCGGCAAATCCGGCGGTCAGGCGGTTCAGGCGCACGAGAGGCGTGTGGCCAATGGCTTCGAGAATGTTATTGCAGCGCAACGATGGCTCCTTAATTTACGGCTACGTGTGGAAATAATTCAAAAGCCTTAACACAGAGAAAAGAGGAGAAAGAGGGAGAAAAACAAACCGGGATTCGCGGCATTCTCAGCTGCCTCGCATCCATGTTTGGCGCATGACTTCGTTTCTCCTCGTCTTGTCTTTCTCCGCCTTGCTCCTCTTTTCTCTGTGACCTCTGTGTTAAAGCTTTTTTTGTCTTAAAGCTTTTCTCCGGCGAGTCAAGCTTAAGTGGACGAGAGAGCCGTTGTCCAGTTTCTCAACGCGCACAGGTTCGTGGCAGAATAGGGCCCACTTTCAACCAGGAGACGACTACGCCATGAAGCGAACCAATATTTCCACGGGAACGAAATACGAGCCGATCATCGGCTATTCGCGCGCGGTGCGCGTCGGCGACACGGTACACGTTTCAGGCACGACGGCCACGGGCGCGGATGGCAACCTCGTAGGCGTGGGCGACGCTTACGCACAGACGATGCAGACGCTGCGGAACATCGAATCCGCTCTCCACAAGGCCGGCGCGCGCATGGAAGATGTGGTGCGCACGCGTATGTTTGTAACAAACATTGCGGAGTGGGAAAAAATTGGCCGCGCGCACGGCGAATTTTTCGGCACGATACGCCCCGCGACAGCGATGCTGCAGGTGGCCGGCATGGTATCGCCCGAAATGCTGGTAGAGATTGAAGCGGAAGCCATCGTGATGAAGCGCGCACTGAAGAAAACAAAAGCGAAGCGCCGCAAGAAATAATAGGTTTAAGTGGCATAGGCTTCAGCCTGTGCGGTTTTAGACTTTGCAAGGACCAAAACCGCACAGGCTGAAGCCTATGCCACTTAAGGCAAAAATCAATCCGGGCTAATACCTCACACGCACACGATATTTCAGAACGGCTGTGCCGTCTTTTTCCACCGGGACATCGAACTGCGCGGCAAACGCCGCAGTCTTTGTGAATTTGTAAGTCGAGCTGACCATTTCCCAATCGCCGCCGATGGGCTCGTTGACTTCCACCGAAATCGGCCCGTCTTTGTGGTTGCGCAGCGTGATCTCGTATTCCATCTCGTACAGGCGGTTTGAGAGCGCCTTGTAATCCGTCTGCTTGCGCTCGGCCACGATGTCGAACGCGTCGCCAATGTGCAGACTGATTTCTTCGTCCTTCGGCGTGTGGTCGACGTGATCTTCCCCCGCGAAGAGCGAGCCGCCATGTGAGTCCTGTTGATACACGCGAATCGTGCCTGAAGGCAGCGGCATGCCGAGGCCGGCCTTTTCTTCATTCTTAAATTTGTAGAAAACCTGCACGGTATCTTTAATCGGTGCGCCGGGTTGATACGCGTTGCGATAATAGTAAGGCTGCCCATTTACCACATACACTTTGCGCAGCGGAAAATGGGATGCGTTCAGCAAGCTGATTTGCTTCGATTCCTGATCGAAGATCGAAGTGCGGCGATTCAGCGAGTACAGGTGATATTCGGAAAACGATTCCTGAGCGAAACCCGCCACGGCCGCCGACGTTAATTCCACCATTGGCATATCCGCGGCCTTCATTCGTCCGTTTATCGGAATTTCGCGGTGCAAGTTGCCTGCAACTAATTGCAGCTTTGCGTTCTTGAATGCGGTTCCGCTGTGGTTGACGAGCGTCACCCAGCCATCGAGATCGGCATTCGTGTCGTCTTTCGCGACATTCAAAACATAATCCGCGCTCCAGGAAAGATTCGCCGCGAGGTAGGACGCCTCCACACGCTGGCTCCGCGCGCCGCCATTTTGCAGCGTCCACAGCAGCGTGGGCCGCTCGTACAGATTTTCCGGCAGTGCGGGAAAACGGATGCTCTCATAAGAAAGCCCTGTGACGATTTCGTTCCCGATTTTCCAAACCGGCGAGCCGTTGAATGAAAGCAGCGTGGCCTTCACTTCCTCATACACACTCGAATTATCTTTGAATCTCGCGCGCACGAGCGTGACTTCACGCCCCACATATTTCTGCAGCAACTTGTTCGGGTCCAGCAAATCGTATTCGTAGTTCTGCTCCAGCACGTTGAGCTTGGCGGAATCGTTCAGCGAACGAAAATGCACGGTCGCCGGGTTGATGGAAGCGGCGATGTCCATGAATTTCAGAAGCGATTCGCCGGCGGGGATATTGAGCTGGCGAACGTCACGCACGAGCGAAAGATTGGAGTTGTAGACGGTGAGCGCAAGGTCCGTCTGATCCGCGAGCGTGGTCGTAACATCTTTGTCCGAGGTCTGCGCCGCAGCCGGCGCTGTAGAATTTGCGGATGCGGATCGGTGCAGGAATGGCGTGACTACGAGCAGCGCTGCGAATCCTGTAATTGAAATGAATCTGGCAAGGCTGGCGGTTTTCATGGGCTTCTCCCGTTAAGAGTTTTATCTAATTCTTCCTTCCGCTCTTAGAACGGGGCTGCCCAAACTTCTTGCAGGTTATTTTTTATTGCTGCCGCCAGATTTTTCCGCCATCGGTCGTGGCGAATCTGGTTCCATCACTGCGAGTGATTGTCGCGGTGCGCGCGTTGCTCGCCGCGATGCCGGTCCAATCCGGTAATTTGGCATTCTTCGCAGTGGCCTGAGATGGCGGCGAGACGCTCTCCCAGTTTTTACCGTCCGTCGTTCGCGCGATGGCGCCGTTGCGCCCGGCGATCCAGCATACGGTTTCGGAAACCACTGCGCCCGCAAGCCAGGCTTCCTTGGAGGGGCTTATTTGCGCGATCCATATTTTCCCGGCGTCCGTGGAGTGCTCGATAGCACCAGCCAGCCCCACGCGCCAGAGTGCTACGCCCGACACAGATTTCAACAGCAGCAGGTTTTCCTGTGGGGTCCGCAATTTAGTGAGCGCTTGAAAATTTCTTCCGTTGACGGGAAGATCCGCCGGCTGTTGCTGGATCGCGCCCGAGAGCGTGCCATTTGTTGTCTCGACCTGCGGGGCCGCTTCCGTCACGATGACGGATTGGTTCGCTGCCTGGGGCGCAGCAGATGCGGCGGGAGCCGAGGAATCCGCTTGGGCGCGGGATTGCGGCAGAGGAGCCGCCGGACTCATTCTTGACGCAATCATCGGCTGTGGCGACGCAGTCGATGGCAAAGGCACTGCCAATGATTTCGCTTTATTTCCGTCCACGCCCGCAGCCGATTCCTTTTTCTCGCTTGGCAAATTTTCACTCGCATTTGCATTCGGAGAAATCTCCCGAATTTCATTCTTCGGTTTCAAACTGTCCTTGGTCGATGGCTCCACGTTTGAATATGAGGTGCCGATTTTCGCCGCGGGAACTTCCGGCGCAGGAGCGGTTTTCTGCGGCTGCTGCAAAGCTGGCGGCAGGGTTTCGGGCATTTCTTGCCGAGGCGCTTGCGCAATCAGGCCCGGCGATCCGCTTCGATCCAGGGCGCGCCACGGCGGACGCATGACGAACCAGACAGTCAGAACGGCTGCGATTCCGAAGGCAGGCGCGAGCCAGCGCGTGCTCCAATCTACAGCTTTTGAACGCGGACGATTCGCCGCGCCCATCGAGATTTCCACCGGCGCGCGAATCGCGGAGACACGCTGTCCAAGCGCGGCAACTTCATTTTCAGCCAGCGGCGCATCCGACGCGGCGGCAAGCACTTTTAAAATATTTCTGCACCTGCCGCAGGAGGCGAAATGGTCTTCGCACTGTGCCAATTCGTCCGCGCCAAGAGCGTGCTCCGCATAGGCCGCGATGATTTCCGCATCGGGACAAACCTTAGCGCTCCGCGGATTCAGCTGGTCGAGGGCTTCGCCGAGACGCCGGGCAAGCGCCGCTTCCCGTTGCCGATTTGCG
>DATAPT010000546.1:0-2262 GCA_036265065.1 Candidatus Acidiferrales bacterium
GGAACCGAAGAGCGCATCCTGCGGCGGCTCGACGCTATATTGCGCCAGCGGACGACGATTTTAATTTCGCATCGCATTTCCACCGTGCAGCACGCTGACCAGATCGTCGTGCTGCGTGATGGGCAGATCATAGAACGAGGCAATCATGCCGAGCTTCTGGCGCAGGGCGGCTATTACGCCGACCTGTACCAGAAACAATTGCTCGAGGAAGAATTGGCGCGCGAATGAGCGACTTCCGAGAAGAGGAAGCTCTAGGAAAAGCCTACGACTCAAAGCTTTTGGGCCGGCTGATGACGTATCTTCGGCCGTACAAGTGGACAGTTGTGTTCGCCGTCGTGTTGACGCTGCTCGTCGGCCCTCTTGAAGTTGTCGGCCCTTACTTGTTCGGCTACACCGTCGATAAATACATCGTCCCGGGTTCCAACCATTCCCTCGCTCTCGCCGAAGCATTGCGCGGCGTTACGTTTATTTCTCTCATATCGCTCGCGGCGCTGCTCCTGAGTTTTGCGGTGCAGTATTTGCAAGTGCGCATGATGCAGAACGTGGGTCAGCAAACGCTTTACGATCTCCGAAAAGAGATTTTTGAGCGCATGCAGCGTCTGCCCATGAGTTTCTTTGACCGCAGCCCGGTCGGCCGCCTGGTCACGCGCGTGACGACCGACGTGGACGCGCTGAATGATTTATTCGCCGCCGGCATTGCAGCGATGGCCAATGACGCCGTCGTACTGCTGAGCATCGGCGCGGTAATGGTTTGGAAAAACTGGCGGCTGGCGCTGGCCACATTCGCCGTCTTGCCGTTGATCATGGTTTCCACTTGGCTCTTCCGCAACCGTGTGCGCGACGCGAACCGGCGTATCCGCACAGCCATCGCGCGCATCAATTCGTTCCTGCAGGAACACCTCAGCGGCATGAGCATCGTGCAGATCTTCAATCGCGAGAAAAAGTCGCGCGAGCAATTCGCGGAATTAAATCGCATCCACATGGAAGCCTACAAGGATGCGATTACGGCGTTCGCCGTTTTCTTCCCTGCTGTCGAGCTGTTCAGCACCGCGGCCATCGCCATCGTTTTCTGGTATGGAGGCCTGCTCTCCTTCGCCGGCGCCGTGACCGTCGGAACCCTGATTACGTTCATGCAGTACGCCCAGCGCTTCTTCCGCCCGATTCAAGATTTGAGCGAGAAATTCAACATCCTGCAATCGGCCATGGCCGCATGCGAACGCATTTTCAAATTGCTCGATGAGCCGCTTCCCGCTCCGCCAAATGAAGCTCCGCTCTCCCTCGCTGCCCCGCGCGGCGAAATCGAATTTCGCAACGTGTGGTTCGCCTATACGGGCGGCGCGAATCCGGGCGATGAAGACTGGGTCCTGCGCGACGTTTCTTTCCACATTGCGCCGGGACAAACGCTCGCCATCGTCGGCCACACGGGCGCGGGAAAAACCACGCTCATCCAACTGTTGCTGCGCTTCTACGATATTCAGCGCGGCCAGATTTTGCTCGATGGCATGGACATCCGAAAGTACGACGTCCACCAGTTGCGCCGTCAATTCGGCATCGTGCTGCAAGATCCTTTCCTATTCTCGGGAACTTTGGAATCGAATGTCCGCTTGGGCGACGAAGACATCACCCGCGACCGCGTCATCTCCGCGCTGCGCGAAGTGGGTCTTGGCTCGCTGCTCGATTCGTTGACGGAAGGCGTCGAGACAAACGTGACGGAGCGCGGCGCGACTTTTTCCGTGGGCCAGCGCCAACTGATAAGTTTTGCGCGAGCCCTCGCGCACAACCCGCGCTTCCTGATTCTGGACGAAGCCACCTCCAGCGTGGACACCAAGACCGAACTTCAGATCCGCGAAGCGCTCGACCGCTTGCTCGAAGGCCGCACCGCGCTCGTGATCGCGCATCGCCTCAGCACGATTCAGCATGCCGACCGCATTTTAGTGTTCCACAAGGGCAAATTGCGCGAGCAGGGTTCGCACCAGCAATTGCTTGCCGAGCGAGGTATTTACTACCGCCTGTATCAGCTCCAGTACAAAGATCAGGAGCTGCGCGGGCCTTTTGAAACAGCAGGCAGCGAAGCCGGCAAGTCCGTTCCGGGCAATGATTAGAATTCAGTAGCACAGGCTTCAGCCTGTGGATGTTTGTTTAGGTTAAAGCTAAATCCACAGGCTGAAGCCTGTGCTACAAGATGCCTCCAACACAAATCCTCATCTCCGCTGGAGAAGCTTCCGGTGACATGTATGCGGCGCGGCTAGCCACAGCCCTGCA
>DATAPT010000547.1:0-4556 GCA_036265065.1 Candidatus Acidiferrales bacterium
GGCATCGCCAACACGCTAGCGGTGCGTATGGGATCGGACCTTTCGGCCGCGGTTCCGTTCTATGGCGCGCAGCCTTCCGCCGCCGATACGGCCAAGATCAAAGCGCCGCTCCTGATCCACTACGCCGGGCTCGACAAGCGCATCGATGACGGATGGCCGGCCTACGAAGAAGCGTTGAAGGCCAATCACGTGAACTACACCGAATATATGTACGAAGGCGCGAATCACGGCTTCCATAACGACACAACTCCGCGATATGACGAATCCGCGGCCAAGCTGGCGTGGCAACGCACGCTCGACTTTTTTAATAAATATTTGCGGAGCTAAGTATATCTGAAGCTCTGAATGTTGCTTGGTTTGAGTGGCATAGGCTTCGGCCTGTGCGGTTTTAGTGTTTGCAAGGCCTAAACCCGCGCAGGCTGAAGCCTATGCCACGTAAGGCACTACTTGGTTGGCAGCTTGTACGCGATCAATTCGCCTGGGTAGCCCGGGCCGCTGACGGCAACGACGATGTATTGCTGGCCATTGAGCATGTAAGTCATCGGCGAGCCGCTTTGCGGTGCCGGCATGTAAACCGCTCCCGCGTCTTTCCCGCTGGCCTTGTCATAGGCGCGCAGCATTGCCCCCCTCACGCCTGAAGGCATCGTTACGTTTATGGATTCTCCGGCAATCACCAGACTTTTAGTCGTCAGTGTGCCAATCAGCCCGGTACTTCCTGTGCGCGGTATCGTCAACCCGGCGAGCGCAGGATTATTTCGAACGTTGTCCGGCGTCTCACCGTGCGCAACTTGCCAAACAATTTCGCCCCTATCCAGATTGATCGCCGTGATGCGCCCATAAGGCGGCTTCAGCAGCGGCAATCCTCTGACAAGTAACACAGGTTCTCCGGACTCGGGATTTGGCGAGGGGAGGGGAGGCGCGCCCATCGGTCTTCCCGCGCGAGGCGTGTTATTGGCCACGCCTTGCACGTACTCCATGTCCGAAATATTGGAATTGGGCGACGGAACTAATCCCAGCGCCGACAAATCGGTCCGCGAATACACGTACAAGATGTGCGTGTCGGGATCGTAGGAGCCGCCGGGCCAGTTGGCGCCGCCAAGCGCTCCGGGCGACACGAGTGTGCCCAGCGTGCCATCGGCCTTGCTCACCGATGGCGGCGTAAAGAGCGGACCAATTCTATATTTCGAAACAAGTTCCTCCGCCTCGGCGTGCAGGGTTGGCGTGAAATTTATCAAGGAGTCCTTCGAAATTCCCTGATTGTCGAAAGCGGGTGGCTTGCTGGGAATTGGCTGCGTCAGCGAATAATATTCGCCGGGAACATCTCCCTGCGGTACAGGAGTCTCGACGATAGGCCAGATCGGTTCGCCGGTCTCGCGGTTGAAAACGTAGAGGTACGCCTGCTTTGTGGGCTGCGCAACGGCTTTCACTGTGCGGCCGTTAATCGTGATGTCCGCGAGGATCGGCGCGCATGGAATGTCCATATCCCACAAGCCGTGATGCACGAGCTGGTAGTGCCATTTTCGCTTGCCGGTTTCGAGATCAACGGCAAGCAGGCTCTCGCCAAATAACCCGTTGCCGGGACGGTCTCCGCCGAAATAATCCCCGGTTGGCAATTCCACTGGCAAGTAGACAAGGCCGAGCGTTTCATCCACGGAAATTTGCCCCCACACGCCAGTATTGCCCGTGTAGGCCCAGGATTCCTTCAGCCACGTATCGTTTCCGTATTCGTTGGGAAGAGGAATCGTATGGAAAATCCAGAGGCGCTTGCCGGTGCGCACATCGAAGCCGCGGACGTAGCCCTTCACATTTTTTCTGCTATGAGGCACTCCGCCGGTGAGGTGCGCGGCGCCGACGATCACCACATTGCGCGCTACGACCGGCGTGGAGTGAAGGCCCACTTCTCCGGTGACAAGGTCCATGACCTGATCGTCATCTTTTTTCAAATCGACCACGCCGCCAACGCCGAAACTCGGAATTGGAATTCCTGTCTTCGCGTTCAGCGCAATCAGCCTGTAACCGGGCGTGACATACAAGATTCGCTCTTCCTTGCCATCGGTCCAATACGCCAGCCCGTGGCCGGAGAGCTGCCTTGGGGCATTCGCCGCGCGCTCGCCTTCGTTCTCACTGTGCATCCAGAGGAGTTCGCCGGTGGTTGCGTCCAGCGCCACCACGGCCCTGCGCGAGCCGCCCGTGGAGTACAGAACGCCTTTCACCATCAGAGGTGTGGATTCGAACTTAAATTCGGGGCGCGGGCCGAGAGAGTCGGTCTTGAAGCGCCAGGCGACGGCTAGCTTGTTGAAATTTTCCGCATTGATTTGATCGAGCGCGGAGTAGCGCGTGCTTGCGAGATCTCCCCCGTAGGTTCGCCATTCTCCGTTTTTTGCGCCGGTCTGCGCGTTCGCGGACAAGGCGATGCAAATTACGAAAAGAGCCGGGGCGAAAAAAAACATCCAACGAGAGAGCGGTCTCATCGAGTTTCTCCTGGGCCAGCCAAAGCATTTCAGAATGCGTGCCGTTTTTTGTGGCGCGATGCGGGCCCTATTCTGTCCTCAATTGCAAAAGGAAACAAGAATTTACGTGGAGAAGTTTCATTCAATGTTTTTTTAGGAAAAGCGATGCAGGTTTACGTGGCGCGGGCTTCAGCCTGCGGGGGTTAGTCCCGGCAAAGACCAAATTCCGCAGGCTGAAGCCTGCGCCACGTAAACCTGTGCATGGGCGCTTGATCGAAAATATGAGGGAGAAAATTATTAAGTGGAAGACTTGATATGGCGGCGGCAGCGTTCCAGGAGCGCGGTGTGTAGCCGCTTGCGGACATCTTCGGGGAGGGGAACGGGTTCAGAGTTGCAAAAAATCTGGAGGGTTTTGCGGGTGGTGTCTACGACGACTCGGCAATCCGTGCAGCGGGAAAGGTGGAGTTCGAGATCGGTTCGCATCTCGGTGTCGAGGATGCCGTCGAGGTAGCTCGTCAATTCTAGTATTACTTTCTTGCAGTTCACTGCGGTTCACTCCGTCGAAAATATTTGTTGAGTTTTTGGCGGAGCTTCAGCCGAGCCCGCAAGAGGCGCGATTTCACCGCCGCTACAGAAATCCCCAGGATTTGCGCGGTCTCTTCCGTCGAAAGGCCCTCTTCATCGCGCAGCAGGAAAGCGACCCGGAAAATCGGATCGAGTTCGCCGATCACATTGGTCAAAATTTCGTTGAGTTCGGTCTGCGCAAATTTCTTTTCAGGAGACGGACCCCAGTCCACGATCTCGCGAAACACGGAATCCTCTCCATCGTTATCCGTAAGAGGCTCATCGAGCGAAACCTGATTGGGGCGCCGCTTGCGCAGCTTCATCAGGGCTTCGTTGACGGCGATACGTACCAGCCAGGTATAGAACCGGGAATCCCCCTGAAAGCGGTCCAGATGCTGGTAGGATTTCAGGAAAGCGTCCTGCATCACGTCTTCCGCGTCCTCGCGGTTTTGCGTGATGTTCATGGCCAGGCGGAAAATCTTGCGCTCATAGCGATTTACAAGCTCTTCAAACGCATTGATATCCCCGCCCTTGGCGGCAGACACCAATAGCGACTCGTCCTCACGGACGATTGTGGAAGCCAACGGTTTGGATTCGCTAGCGCTCAAATTCCAATGTGCTCCAGGCGGCCTCATGCCAGGGCCACTTGCACTCATTTGGCAGGTTACCATAATTCTCCTTTGTATTTCCTGCCGGAAAGCTTCCTACTTTCAGATGCAGTGACCCTCATGCTCGATTCAAGTATTAATCTTATTAACACAACGGTTAGAGGTCTGTCCTGTTTGGGTTTCTTGCGGTGATACAATCTGTTCAATTTAATTGAGTTCCTTAATTCGTATTCGCCATCCGGTCCCAAGCTTGCCATGGTTTGCTTTTGGGGATAAACGCGAATCAAGCTCATTGGCCAATCTTGGAATTGGGGAGTGCGTGGGGGTTGGTAACCTTAAATGCGAACATTACCTGATTATTTACGAAGCGGCATGAAATTGATCATCGTTGGATGTAATCCCGGCGATCGTTCCGCTCGCGTCGGCCACTATTATGCCGGGCGCGGAAATGAATTCTGGCCCATGCTCTACGATTCGGGCGTGGTGCCGGAACTTCTCGACCATCGAACCGACAAGCGAATGATCGAATTTGGAATTGGACTTACCGATCTCGTCAAGCGACCAACCCGCGGGGCTGACGAACTCACGCGGGAGGAATTTGCAGAGGGGCGCATATTGCTTTCGCAGAAGCTGGAGCAGTTCGCGCCGAATGTGATCGCATTCAATGGCGTGGGAACGTTTGAGAACTTTGCACAGCGTCCTTGCAAACCCGGTTTGCAAAAAGAGCGTCTGTATGGGGCGCAGGTGTTTGTTCTGCCATCGACCGGAGCGCAGGGTTCAAACGGGGAAACATCAAAAATGCCGTATTTCAAACAGCTGGCGAAACTTCTCTCCAAATTGCCGGATTAAAGCGGCACCGATTTACAATTTGAATTTTGAGGTGCTGCGGAAAAAATGGCTGCCCGCCCGAAAAGACGGGCGGCCTCTACAAGAG
>DATAPT010000548.1:0-4303 GCA_036265065.1 Candidatus Acidiferrales bacterium
GCTCCACCGCCATCCGCCGGAACTCCTTGGTATGCCGCCGCAATCGTTTCTTGGCCACTCGCAGCCCCTTTCCCTGCTAAGTGTGCCAGTTCCGTTTGTCTCAAAATAGGGGTTCACTCCACTGAAGCCTGTGCTACGCAAAACCAACGCCGATCCCACAGAATCGTTCTGGCTCAGCTATACTGGCGCAGTGATCGGCTTTTAAATAAAAATCTAATCGAAGGCGAGGACGCGGTTGTATCCATTTATTCACATTGGCCCATTAACGCTGGGCACTTACGGCTTGATGGTGGCCGTTGGATTGATTTGCGCCTTTTTTATTCTGCGCATTGATTTCAGGAGGCGCGCGGTTTCCGCGGACGCAGAGGCAATTATCGGAATCACAGGCCTTGCCGGCCTCGCCGGGTCCAGGCTGTATCATTTGCTGGAAAGCCCCAAGGAATTTTTCGCCGATCCATTGCCTCAACTTTTCAGCACGATGGGTTTTGCGTTTGTCGGTGCGATCATCGGTGGATTTATCGCGCTGGTCCTGCTGGCAAAGCGTTTCCGAATTTCGCCGCTGCTCATGCTTGACGTTGCATCCCCCGCAGCGGCCATTGGTTACGGCATCGGGCGGATCGGTTGCATGCTTTCCGGCGACGGGGATTATGGAATCGCCACCAACCTTCCTTGGGGAGTCGCTTTTAATCCGATTCAACCGGGCACTCTAAAATTTGGTTTCATTCAGATTGACCACGGCGCGATCGTCCCCAGCTACGGGCGAGACGTTGGAGGATTGCCACTGGACGAAATCGTGCGCGTGCATCCGACGCCTATTTATGAATTCCTGGTGGCCATTTTAATTTTCTATATTCTGTGGCGGTTAGGCGAGCGCGTGATCAAAAAGCGCGCGCCAGACGGAATGATTTTCGCGGCGTATCTAGTGCTTACGGGGTTCGCTCGCTTCCTCGTGGAAATCATTCGCATTAACCCGCGCTCGTTTTTTGGAATGAGCAATGCCCAAGCGGCCAGCGTGGTTTCCGTTCTGGCGGGAATCGCATTATTTTTTTATTGCAGCAAAGCTCCCGCGACGAAGGTTCGTTCTTGACGAGGCCTTTCCAGTCGAATAATGTCGGCCGGGTTTCAATTGTCTAGATAGCAGCTCCCGGACAGGAGAGCGATGGAACGCCCACTCGGAGTCACGATTCTTGGCGCGGGAATGATTCTCGCGGGGCTGGGATTTGCGATTGCGGGCTTCTTTTTCTTCTTTATGGGATCAACTGGCGCCACGGCGACGGCTCCCACAAACGGCGCGATGGCGACGCTGCTTGCCGCGCTCGGCGCCGCTGCCGGAGTTCTTTTTCTGCTTTTCGGGGCGCTGCACGTAGTCCTCGCGATTGCCATTTTCCAATTGCGAAACATCGCGCGAGTCTTGACGATTTTTTTGTTTTTATTGATTGCAGCAGGAGCATGCCTTGGGTTGGTGGCTACGTTGGTGAGTTTCAGCCACGCCGGTTTGCTGTGGAATGTTTCGATCCTCGCGGTGGATTTGCTCGCGCTCTTATATCTACTGAGGCCCTCTACCAAGCAAGCATTCCACGCTTAATTTATTTTCATAAATATTCTTTGAGGGTCGCGGCTGCACAGGCTGCGGAAAAATACACCTGTTCTGTCATTTCGAGCGAAGCGAGGAATCTGTTTTTCTTTGTTTTCTTATAGTTAAATCGAAGAGAGATTCCTCGCTTCGCTCGGAATGACAGAATAGATTAATTTTTCCCTCAGTCTGTCTAGCCGCGACGCTCGGAGACTTGAAAAGCGAAGGCTTTAGCCCCTGATGGCTCACCGTGGCTGCCTATCGCCAATTTATGGGATACCTTCTTGAAAATTACAGACCGGCGCCCGAGGCCTTGCCCGTGGCTTCCGCCGTTTTTTCGGGCGGGGCCACGGTTTCCACCGGACCATATTTATCGAGCACGGTTTTAATTTTGCTCGCGTCTCCCACCGCAACCACCTGCATGGTTCCCGGATCGATATATTTTTTCGCAACACGCTGAACGTCATCCGCGCTGATCGCCGCGATTTGCGCGGGATACTTGTCCCAATAATCGGCGGGGAAGCCGTATGCCTTGCGCGTGATGGCATAGCCGATCAGCTGCTGCGGCGATTCGAGCGAAAGCGCGAATCGCGCGACCACCGAGCGGCGCGCGGCGTCGAGTTCAGCTTCCGGCACCTTCTCGTCGCGAATGCGGGTCAGCTCGCGAATAAATTCCGTCATCGCTCCGTCCGTCACTTCTGTCCGTACTTCTCCGCCTGCTGTCCAGGGGCCGGCATATTTTCGCGCGGTCACGCTGCTGTAGACGCCATAGGTGTAGCCTTTTTCTTCGCGCAAATTTAAAAATAGCCGGCTTGCCGATCCTGCGCCCAACACTTCATTCATAACCACCAACGCCGGGTAATCGGGATTGTTTCGATCGATGGCCAGATTGCCCATCAACAGATTCGTTTGCACCGATCCGGGCCGGTCAATTAGAAAAATCTTTTCTTTCAGCGCTGGGCCGGGACCTGGAGGAAATTTCACAACTTCTTTTGTTCTCGGCCATTCCGCCAGCCACTGCCGCAGCTTGGGAATCAGGGTTTCCGCCTGCACGTCGCCCGATATTGCAAGAATTGTGTTTTGCGGCGCGTAATGTTTGTCATGCCAGTCCGCGAGCATCGCGGGTGTCAGCGAATCCAGAAATTCCGGCGTCGCGGAAACGACGGAGGCCGGATACGTTCCGTACAACACGCGGCTCATCGTTTGATTGACCAAAAATCCGGGCTGCGAGCGCTGCTGTACGAGCGCGGATTTTGCTCGCTGCTGGTATTGCGCCACTTCATCGGCGGGAAAACTTGGGTGAAGCAGAACATCCCTTGTCAGCGCAAACCAATCGTCAAATTTGTCCGACAATCCTGAAGCGGAAACGACTGCGGAGGAAGATCCGAATCCGGCCGAGGCTGAAAGCGATGCGCCCAGCGAATCAATTTGCTCGGCAATCTGTTTGCTCGTTCGTGTTTTTGTTCCATCGGAAAGCAATCGCGCCGTAGCTCCCGCCAAGCCGGGTTGTGCAGCAGGCTCATACATTGGGCCCGCTCCACTGATGTCAAACATCACGGTGACCAGTGGAAATCTGTGGTCTTCCAGAATCATGACGCTGATGCCGTTCGGCAAAGTGGCTTCAATGGGGCGGGGAAGCTTCACCTTTAGAATTTCTTTTGAGACCGGAGCGCGGTTCATCCGCTCCACTTTGCTGGTGGGGATGGATTTGTCATCAGCGGTTGGCGCCTGGCTCCAGCCCGGCAGGGCCACGCTGGCGGCGAAAATTAATATCCACGCCGCTCGCATCGAAATCCTGAAACTCAAGTGGCTTCTCATCGGTTTCCTCGTCATTTTCGTCATGCGCCTTATTTATCGGGCAGGGGCCGATTGCGCTTTCGGGGTTGTCAAAACTACCGTGCGCTGCGCTGCGCCCAGGTACTCGCGAGCCACGCGCTGAATGTCGGCGGGCGTGACCTCGCTGTATTTTGCGAGAATCGTGTTGATCAAATCCGGGTCATGAAAATAAACGGCGTACTGGCCGAGTGTCCGTGCGCGGCTCATCGTGCCGGTCATGGACTCGGCCTGCTGCAGTCGGTCCTGGATCAGGACTTTGCGCATTTCTTCGGGGGTGACGCCATCTTTCTTTACGCGCTCGAACTCTTCGTAGATCATTTCCTCGACGTCGCCCGAGTCTTGTCCCGGCTTGAGCAACGCGAACGCCTGAAATAAAGCCGGCCCACGGCGCAGGTCCATTCCTCCGTTCACTTGCAAGGCCAGCATTTTTTCTTTCACCAGTTTTTGGTACATCCGCGAAGATTGGCCGCTAAACAAAATATCGCCGAGCATATCGAGCGCGTAAAAATCCGGCGTGTTTGCCGGAACGGTTTTGTAGACGATGTCGAGCCTCGGGAGGCGCGCGAAGGAATCTTCCACCGCGGTGCGGCGCTCGGCCGACTGCGCAGGTTCCGTCATGTCCACGGAGGGAGGAGCGGGCTGCCGCGGGATATCTTCAAAATATTTTTTAATTTTTTCGAGAGCTTCCGGCGATTTGAAATCGCCAACCAGCGTCAACACAGCATTGTTCGGCGCATAGTACGTTTTGAAAAATTGCGCCACATCTCCCAGGCTCGCTGCGTTCAGATCTTCCATCGAGCCCATAGTGGAATGTTTATACGCAAAATTATCGTACGTGAGGCCTTCGATGATTTCGTTCGTCTTCCCGTATGGCTGGTTGTCCATGCGCAGGCG
>DATAPT010000549.1:0-6875 GCA_036265065.1 Candidatus Acidiferrales bacterium
CACAAAATTAATTTAGCCGACTTCACCTGGTCTAAGTTTGTTGCCAGCGTTGAGCAGGCCAATTTTGTCCTCCTTTTGTTTTGCCTCGTTGGAATTTATGGATGCTACGCAATCCGTGCTGTTCGCTGGCAACGTTTCTGCAAGTACGTTGGTCCCACTAATTTTCTGAATACGTATGCCGGAACTCTGATGGGTTTTGCGGCAATTTTTGTCCTGGGACGCGCCGGAGAACCTGTCCGGCCATTACTGTTGGCGCGCAAAGAGCGGCTTCCCGTGGCGAGCCTGTTTGGGATTTTCTTTCTGGAACGCTTTTGTGATTTTGCGGCCGCCGCCGCCCTGGCGTGCCTCGCCCTGCTTGTATTTCCCAAGCAATTGTCCGATGCCGGTGCGGATATGAATTGGGTTGAAAGCGTGCGGCATGGAGGGTGGTTGCTGTTAGCCGCCATGACAGGTCTAATCGTCCTCCTGCTCGTGTACCGGATGCACGGTGCGGCAATCCTCGATCGTATTTTGGCACGGTGGAAAGATGCCGGCGGCTTCCGCTCTCGCTTCGCAGCAGCCATTGCGGGAATCAGCGACGGTCTTCAGGCCATTCGTACTACTTCCGATCTGATTGCTGCCATTTTCTATACGGCTGCTCATTGGGTACTCGCGACACTCATTTATCTTGGTGTGGCCAAAGCGTTCGGGGCGGCTTTTTCCCACTCCGATATGAATTTTGCGGGTGCCATGCTCTTGTTGTCCGTTACGCTGGTGGGATCGGTGCTGCAACTTCCGGGCGTGGGTGGCGGGGCGCAGATTGCCAGCGTTATCGGTCTTACCAGAATCTTTGGAGTGGCGGCCGAACCGGCAATGGCCATGGCTGCGGTTCTCTGGCTCATCACATTTGCCGGGGGTACTCTGGCTGGCATTCCATTGCTTATTCACGAAGGGATGTCCGTGGGGGAGCTGCGCCAATTGGCAAGGGCCGAGGCGGAAGCGGAAGAATCCGGCAAGCACATAGCTGTGACAGGGAAGAACGGCGCCAGCACTTCTTCGAGCGCGGCAAAGTCCAAGCCGCTGGGAGAAAAGCCTTAGTGAAATGCCCTTTTTGTTCGGTGATGGAAGACAAGGTCATTGACTCGCGCGAAGGCCGCGCGGGCGACCTGATTCGCCGCCGCCGCGAATGCCTGAAATGCGGACGGCGCTATACGACCTACGAGCGGATCGACGAAATCCCCTACATGGTCATCAAGAAGGACGGCCGGCGCGAGCGATTTGACCGGCAGAAAATTTTGCAGGGATTGCTGAAATCGTGCGAGAAGCGGCCCGTGGCCACGGCCAAGCTCGAAGCGCTGGTGGACGAAGTGGAACGCTTTGTGCACGAAGCTCCGGAGCGCGAAAGAAAAACCAGCGAAGTGGGCGAGCTCCTGATGAACCGAATTAAGAAGCTGGACAAAGTTGCCTATGTTCGATTCGCTTCCGTCTATCTGGATTTTAAGGATGTGAAGGAATTCATGTCCGAATTAAAGGGTCTATTGAAAGACCGGTCGAAGAAATAATCCTGCGTGGGCTTGAATCGAAAATTAAGTTTGAAGTCAGTCCGTACGGGTGGGAAAAAATAAAATAGGCCCGGATAAATCCGGGCCCATCTTTTTTAGGGTTGTAAAAAGCGGCTTCAACCAATCCGCAAATTATTTTCCACGGAAAACACGCCGGGAACCGAATTTGCGAAGATGCCTGCCATATTTTTATCCATCTGATTCATAACCACGCCCTCAAGAGTTACGTGGCCATTCTTCACGATGATATGAACTTGCGGAATCGCTCCGAGAGTGTAGCGTCCCAAATCCGCCTTGGAAAAGACAGTGCGATATTCCGCACGGCGGATTTGATCGTCAAACCTGGACGGAGGAAGGATTTCGATTTCATTGATTACGTTGGTCACACCTGGAATGTTGCCGACAAATTTCTCGGCGTCGTCTTTTGTCACCCCATGTTCACTTGTCACCTGGCCTTTCAGGACGACTTCCGTGCCGTTCACCTGATATTCGATATTGTCGAAAACGCCGTACCAGGGAAGCATAACCAGTTGATGATGAACCTGATCGGTGAGTGACATCGGTTTGCTGCTGGACGTAGTTCCGGCCATCGCTCCCGGCGCACCCCACACGAAGCTCAGGGCTCCGATCAAAATAAATGCAAACAAATACCTTAGAAGACTTTCACGGTTTCCCATGGAAGTTCTCCTTTCCGCGGCTTTTCTGCCGACTTTCCATCTTTTCTCGCACTTCGTTAGATGCAGGAATATGCCAAAAAGAATCCTGAGCACAAACCGATCCGATCGTTAAGAGGCAGCGCGACCTGTTCTGTTACGATTAAATGAGTGCTTTAATTTTTGCATTCGGGGCAACCTAAAAAAAATATATGGAAAGCAAATCCATCTGGACCATCGCGCATCGGGGCGCATCGGGGCACGCACCTGAAAATACAATGGCGGCGTTTCGCCGTGCAGTGGAGTTAGGTGCGCGTTTCATTGAAACTGACCTGCAACTTTCGCGGGATGCGCGAGTGGTTGCCATGCATGACTTCACGCTCGATCGCACCACCACGGGCAAGGGAGATGTTCATCAATTGCCGCTCGATCAAATTCGCGCGCTGGATGCGGGCGCGTGGTTCGGCGATCGCGGTGCGGAGCCCTTTGCCGGGGAGAAGGTGCCAACGCTTGAGGAAATTCTGGATTTCGCGAAACAGAATGATGTGATTTTTTATCTCGAAATTAAAGCTGGGCAGCAGTGGGGAATTGAGCACGTCGTGGTTGCGACTTTGCGGGATTACAATGCGGGCGCACGCGTCGTGATTTTGTCGTTCGATCCCTCCGCCCTGGACACGGTTCACCGGATTGACTCCACGATGATGACCGGGTTTTTATGCGAGCATCCGTCGAGCGATTTGGTGGAGCGCACCGTCAGGGCCGGGGCGCGCCAGCTTGTGGCTCGCGGAGACCTGATTACTTCCGCGGTAGTGGATAAGGCTCATCGCGCGGGGCTGCAGGTGGTTGCGTGGACGATTAACGAGGTGAAGCAGATGCGGCTGCTGATCGATGCGGGCGTGGATGGGATTATTACGGATTATCCGGACCGGTTGCTTGAGGTGCTGCGGGAATCTGGGAAAATTCGGGAGGATTAAAAGATTTAACACAGAGAACACAGAGGAAAAGAGGAGAAAAGCGGAGAGTTGGGTGCTCGGTATTATTGGGCTAGTTGGAATAGAGTTGCGAATTGCGGGATTGTCAACTGTTCTGCGCGCGCGTCTGAGGGTAAATTTGCTGCTTTAAGAATTTCTTCCGTTCTATCTCCCAGTCTCGGCCGCAAATTATTTCGTAGTGTTTTTCTTTTTTGCGCGAAACATTCTTTTACGAATTCCAGAAATGCGTGCTCATCCGAAATTGTGATTTTTGCGCGCTCTCCGGGCATGCGGAAGCTGACCAGGGCGGAATCGACTTTCGGTGGCGGGTTGAATGCTTCGGGAGGAATGCGAAAAGCGATTTCGGGATTTCCATACCACTGCGATGCCACCGACAGGTAACCGTAATCGCGGCGCCCCGGTTGCGCGACGATCCTTACGCCTACCTCGTACTGGATGACGATGTGAATGGCCGCGATGCGATCGGCGTGCTCGAACAGGCGATGCAAAATAGGCGACGTGATATAGTAGGGCAAATTTCCGTAAACGGAGAACCGCTCGCCGCTAGTTAATTTTTCAAAATCCACGGCCATCACGTCACTCTGGACAATTTCCACATTTTTAAAAGATGCGGTTACATTGCGCAAACGGCGGGCCAGCGGCGGGTCCAGCTCAACGGCGAAAAGTTTCTTCGCGCGCTGCGCAATCCGCGTCGACATTTCTCCGTGCCCCGCGCCGATTTCCACCCACATCTCATTGTCGATGTGAACTTCATCCGCAATGCGTTCCTGCCAATCCGTATCGGAAAGAAAATGCTGTCCAAGCCTTTCAGGTGACATGGGAGAAGAGTGTAGCAAGACAGAAGCGCATACACAGCAGGGATGGTGAGTATTCAGGTGAAATTATTGAATCGTAGAGGGGCGCTTATTCAATTGTTCAATTGTCTGTTGGCTTTTGCAGGCGGGAGAAATGTTTATTAAGATTTGTCATTCCGAGCGAAGCGAGGAATCTCTCTTTCTCTTTGCGTGCGAAAATCGAAGAGAGATTCCTCGCTCCGCTCGGAATGACAAAAATGTTGAATTCTTCCGCAGCCCCTCAGGCCCCTGCTGATTGGCTCACCGCTGACGCCATTCGTTTCTTCATTTCTTCGGGCGATACGTCTTCCACGTGGGTCGCAACAGACCACATGTGTCCAAATGGATCCAGCAATGTTCCCGAGCGATCTCCAAAAAATTGATCTTTTACGGGCCGCAGCGCTCTGGCGCCATTTTCCACCGCATTTTGCACCACGGCGTCGGAATTCTCCACATAGAGGTGGATGCCAACGGAATAGCCGCCGAGCGTCTGCGGGCTCATGATGCCCATCGCGGGATTTTCGTCCGCCAGCATGATGATCGAGTCTCCGAATTTCAACTCCGCATGCATGATCTTTCCATTTGCGCCGCGTATCCTCATGATCTCAGTTGCACCGAAAACGTCTTTATAAAAATCAATGGCGGCAACCGCGCCTTTGACATAGAGGTAGGGCGTAACATTGTGAAATCCGTCGGGAATTGGTTTTACATTGGCCATGGTTGTGCCTCTCCTGGTCGGAAATGGACTGGCAACCCCGGTTGTTGCAGGGGCAGCCGCTTTCGGCTGGATACCGCAAATTCATTTTACATCTAAAAGTTGAACAAAGCGGAAGGGCTGTGGAAGATTCCGTCTTTGCTCGATATTTTTGTTGCAAGGCAAAAAATATACGGTTACTAAGGATCGAAGAAATCTGTTCACTCTCCTTGACGTATATGTAGGCCTTTCAGTACGTTGGATGCCTCGGATCGGCTATGAAAATACTTTTTGTGGCATCGGAAGGACTTCCATTTTCAAAGACGGGCGGCCTGGCGGATGTGGTCGAAGCGTTGCCGAAATCTTTGGTCGCGCTCGGACATGAAGTCAGCGTTCTGCTTCCTCGATATCGGAAGACGAAAGTGGTGGGCGTCAGCGCACCCAGCCTGACGATTGCAATGGGCGACGGTCTGCGCTTTCCGGGCATTGCGGAAGGCGGAGCGATCCACGGCGTCTATTATTATTTTGTCGACGACCCGGAATATTTCGATCGCGAACAGCTGTACGGCGTGGCAGGGAAGGATTATCCGGATAACGCGGAACGCTTTGCGGAATTTTGTTTGGCGGCGATTGAATTCTGCAAGCATGTCTGGATGCCGGACGTCATCCACTGCCACGATTGGCAAGCCGCGCTCATTCCGGTTTTATTGCAGACCCGGTATGCGGAAGACCGCGCCGTTGCCGATTTACCTGTTGTTTTTACCATTCACAATATGGGCTACCACGGGGCGTTTCCTCCCGGGACGATGAAGAAAATTGGACTGCCGGAAAGCCTGTTTACGATCAACGGGATGGAATTTTTCGGACAAGTAAATTTCCTGAAAGGCGGCCTGAATTATTCGGATTACCTGACGACGGTCAGCAGGAAATACGCGGAAGAAATAAAAACCGTGGAATACGGCCAAGGGCTGGATGGAGTTGTGCGTAATCGCGCGGACCGCTTGATGGGAATCTTGAATGGCGTCGATTACTCGGCGTGGAGTCCGGAGCGCGATAAGGTGATCGCTTCGCGCTACTCGGCCAAAGATCTTTCGGGAAAGCTGGCCTGCAAGAAAGATCTTCTCCAGGCATTCGGCCTGCCGCTAGAAGCCTTGAGCAAGCCGGTGATAGGAATTGTCTCGCGATTTGCCGCGCAAAAAGGATTTGACCTCATCGAAAAAATTGCCCCGGAACTGCTTGCGGAAGACATGGTGATTACGGCGCTGGGAGCGGGCGAGCCGAAATATGAGAAGCTGTTCCGCGAACTGGCAAAGGCGTTTCCGTCCAAGTTCAGCGTAAAAGTGGCTTACGACAACATTATCGCGCATAGGATCGAGGCCGGCGCGGACATGTTTCTTATGCCTTCGCGCTACGAACCTTGCGGCCTGAATCAGATTTACAGTTTGAAGTACGGTACGGTTCCGGTGGTCCGTGCGACAGGCGGACTGGATGACACTATTGACCAATTCGACCCAGTCACAGGCCGAGGCACAGGATTCAAGTTTCAGGCGTATGATGGGGATGCATTGCTGGAAAGTGTTCGGCAGGCAATTAATGTTTTTCGAAATGAACCGGCGGTCTGGCGCAGAATTCAGTTGAATGGCATGGCCCAGGATTTCTCATGGCAAGCTTCGGCAAAGGAGTATGTAAAGCTGTACGAGGCGGCCTGGAAAGACGGAATCGAAAAGAGCGTAACTTCATCCAATATTTCAAGGGCAAAATCGGCTAAAATGACGCCGGTACTTCCCATAGGAAAGGGTTCTCATGGCAGATAATGTTAATAGCGTTACGGATAGCACGTTTCAATCAGAAGTCATTGAAGCGAGCAAGACGCAGCCGGTGATGGTGGACTTCTGGGCGGAATGGTGCAGGCCATGCTTGATGCTGGCGCCGACCGTGGCGGAAGTTGCTACCGCGTACGCGGGAAAAATTAAGGTTGTGAAGTTGAACGTGGACGAAAATACGAATTCGGCCGGACAGTTCAACATTCGCGGTATCCCGACCCTGTTGATTTTCAAGGGCGGGCAAGTGGCCGAGCAAGTCGTCGGAGCGGTTCCCCGGGACCAGATCGAAAAAGCAGTGCAGCGCCACATCGTTTAAATCACCATGCCAGATCGAATCAG
>DATAPT010000550.1:0-2932 GCA_036265065.1 Candidatus Acidiferrales bacterium
GACTTTCCGGTTCAGCATATCGGCCGAGCCTTTGATGACGCCGAGCGGATTGCGAATTTCGTGTGCGAGACCCGCGGAAAGCTGTCCCAGAGCGGCCAAGCGTTCGGCGCGGCGTGCATCGGCTTCGGCACGCAACAATTGACGATTGGTCTGCTCCAATTTACCGGAGAGATCCTCCAACCTCTTCACATGCCTGCGATTTTGGACCGCAAACCGGTTAACCAAGGTAGCCGCAACATAAAAGAACAGGACGCGGATGACGAGAATGGCCTTTCCCTCTGGTGTCACGTCCACTTCCTGAAGAGCGGGTATCAACAAGGAAAGGTAAGCCAGTGACGCAAGGGTAGTCCAAGCCAGAGCGGCCCAAGCGCCGAAGTAAATGGCGGCGCTTACGATCGGCAAAAAGTAAATCGGGTAGTAACTGCTGTTAATACCAAAATCGCCGGTATGATCGAGCAGCAGGGTGGCCAGCAAAATTTTGATAATGATTGTGTAAGCGGGACCGCGCTTTGGCAAACGGCTAATCAGCCAGCCTTCGCTCACTTGCACTGCAAAAATTGCCAGCAGGATTAACTGCTTGTGGTATTCATCAACCGGAGGGAGGAGCGCCAGTGCGCCTAAAAAAATCAGCCAGATGAGATCGATCCAATCCAGATGGAGATTTCGAATGGCTGATCGTAGGCGGTCGGGCATTCTGAAAGGCTCCGGCAAAGTCTAACATGGCGCCTGTCGTAATGTGGGGAGCGCGTAGCCTTTGCTTAGCAAATACGATTCCTACACACGCTGAACAGGCCGCGGAAAAAGTAATATATTCCGTCATTCCGAGCGAAGCGAGGAAACTCTCTTCGATTTAACTATAAGAAAATAAAGAAAAGCAGATTCCTCGCTTCGCTCGGAATGACTGGGATGGTGGGTATTTCTGCAGCCTTTAAAGCTTGTGTGCCGCACGGGGAACAAGTAATGCAGCGCTCGAGTTGGGAGAATTCCTACTGAACGCGCTGAGGACGCGATTCGGTGTCTACCAGGACATCGAATATGGCCAAAACGTGGCGGCGATAATCGAGCATGCGCGTAAAGATGTCGCGAAGAGAGGGGTCACGTTCCGATTCGCGATGCCACTTGACCAGGACTGCAGGGGGAACTTCGATGTCCCGGCGAAGCTCTTCCGCGGAATGCCCGCGCAGGAACAAGCCGTAAAAGAATGCAGCTTCGCGTTGCGGGAAATCAAAGTCGTGCCGTGTTTCATTATCCGCGGCGGCGACAGGTACAACGGGCGTGTTGGATATAGTCTGCATCAGCGTCAAAGACGAAAGGGAATTTTACCGGAAGTTTCAGCGGCGTCAAGTGGCTGGGCCGAGAATTAACTTGGTTTTCTGAGGTTTGAAAATGTACTTCACCTCGAGCCGGGTCAAATTCCTATAAACCAAAAATCAAAGTATTCGATGATATGCAATTCAGGCTCCAGAGTGTGGAGTTTAGCCTCGACGGCAAGCAAAACCCACAGGCTGAAGCCTGTGCTACAAAAACCAATGCGCTTCACTTAATTTTGCGCTTCGTGTTTTAACCCAACTTACCAGGGTTGCGCGCGGAGCGGATGTAATCCTTGAGCGCTGAGACGTTGGGTCCGTAGGCGCCGATTCGAGCCGCGTCAACGGGCAATCCCAGGCGCTCGGCCGCCTCCATGTTAATTCCCGCATCATCAAGCTCAGAGAGGCTGAAACCGACGGCCGGAAGCACGCGCTTCACACCGTTCGGATAAATCGGGCGCGGAGGTCGGCGCCGTTTCCACGGCTTGCTGGCGATAGCAAAGAACTGATCCCAATCGTTCTTATTCCACATCGCTCGCTCCCGCGTCTCCATGACCAGGACGCTCTAGGTCTCAAACGATCAGATGCGCGAACTATGCCTGCGGTCGCTTGCCTTCGCCACTCCCACTTGAAAAGTGGCGCGAAAGCCTTTCCTTGGGTATACGCTAGAACCATACGGGCGTCCAGAATAGACTGAAAATAGTTACAAGAAAGTTACAAAAGAGAAATTATCGCGTTGGAAGGGTTGGGGTGCTGTGTGTCAAAAGTAAACACATCGATTTTCCGGTTGGCGCGCCCTTCCGAAACATGAATTCGTTTCACGTGAAACATATAGCCAACTCGCTGTGGTCATTGCTTTTGCGACTTTTTTCCGATGGACATTCAATTCCCCGGCGGCGCAAGGTTGGCCAATCCTTATACCCGGCTGTTATACTTGCAAGATTCAAGCGTTTTTGGGGAATCGCTGTAAATGTCTAAACTTGTTATTGTCGTCCACTATCATGAACTTTGGCTCAAGGGAGGCAATCGCCGCTTCTTCTTGAGCAAGCTGCATATTGCGCTGAAGCGCGCGCTTGAGGGCCTTCCCGTGGAGCGCATCCTGCGTCCCGGCGATCGTTTGCTCATAGAATTTGGAGAGGGGGCATCGGCAGAAGAAGCCATTGCGCGTATTGAGCGCGTGTTTGGCGTGGCATTTTATGCCGTGGCGCGAGTGGTTCCCCGTGGAAGTGATAATGATCTTGATGCGTTAGGGCGCGCGGCATGGGAAGAAATTCGCGGAGAAAAGTTTGCGACGTTCGCGGTGCGATCAAAACGCAGCGACAAATCCTTTCCGCAGCGCACGATCGATATCGAGGTTTCTGTCGGCCAATATCTGGTGGATCAGTTGCGAGCCTCCGGCCGAGAAGCGCGGGTGAAACTGAACAATCCCGATTTGACGTGCCGTATCGAGATTCCTCCAGGGCCGTCGCTGCTGGTTTACGCGCAAAAGATTCCAGGCGCGGGTGGACTTCCGCCAAATACAGCGGGACGCATGACGTGCCTGCTTTCGGGAGGATTCGATTCCGCCGTCGCCGCGCATAAAATGATGAAGCGCGGTGCGCATTTAAATTTCGTGCATTTCTGGG
>DATAPT010000551.1:0-3703 GCA_036265065.1 Candidatus Acidiferrales bacterium
AACTCGGTTTTGAGTCATGTAGCGCCCGCCTTCAGGCGGGCATCTGCTTGATTCCAAAGTGCCCGCCTGAAGGCGGGCGCTACAAAAACGCGTCGATTTTTGAGTTCTCACACAGACTCTGAAGCCTATGCCAAATCATCCCACTCAAATTTTTGGGTTAAATTTTAAGCGCCAACCAGAGCTGCATATTGCTCTTTCGTGAGCGGAACTACGGAAAGCCTGCCTATACGGATGAGCGGTGAATCTTTAAATAATTTGTTCGCCTTGATGGTTTCGAGTGATACCGGTTTTGCGATGGCCTTCCCTGCATTGATTTTCACAACCGGCTTTTTGGGGTCGCTCGCGTCGACGGACCTGACGGTTGCTGTTCCCACAGCGCTTTTGCGCGAACCTGTTTCGTAAATAATAAGCCTCGCGCCGGCAACCATTTCGCG
Organism: Candidatus Acidiferrales bacterium; assembly: GCA_036265065.1. GTDB lineage: Bacteria > Acidobacteriota > Terriglobia > Acidiferrales > UBA7541 > Palsa-360. Next base: position 435 of record DATAPT010000551.1, read on the forward strand.
AAGATGTTTTACGGCGGCGGGAGCCGTGACGCCTTCCCATTCGGTCGTGGCATCTTTCAAAAGGTCGGCGAAGGAATATTCGGAAGGCTCTGTTTTGAGCAAGTAGTCCTGGGACATAACGTTCACCTCGGGGATCGAGAAGCTATTGTAGCGCCAACCTTCAGGTTGGCAATTTGCATTCGCGGAAAAATGCCCGCCTGAAGGCGGGCGCTACAGAAACGCGCAAGCCTTTTTCGTTGGCGTCCGCTGGGCAATGCGATATAGACTCCCGAAGTTCGCAACAATTTTAAAAAAACACGGTGCTTACTGTTTCCCCCAATGCACACAGGGTGACAGCAAAGCGCACTACGAAAGAACCGAGGAGATTTCGATGAAAAAATTGGCACTCGTTTTGGCCTTATTCCTAAGCGCCCCGCTCGGCCTGTTCGCGCAGGCGGCTCCCGAAATTCCATTTGATTCCGTGCCTAATCCGGTGAAACTCCCCGCAGGAATGTATCTCGGTGAAGTATCCGGCGTGGCCGTAAATTCCAAGGGACACATTTTTATTTTTTCACGCGGCAATACGACCGGCCCGGCCTATGGCGCGAGCGCGGCGCAGCTCCTGGAATTCGATAAGGACGGAAAATTCATCCGCGAAATCGGCCACAATCTTTACGCGTGGGCCTTCGCGCACACCGTGCGGATCGACAAGTACGACAATATCTGGGTCGCGGACAAAGGCTCGGACATGGTCATCAAGTTCAATCCCGAGGGACAGGTGATCATGGTGTTCGGACGCAAGATGGAAGCTTCAGACGAAGGCACTGAACCGCTGAAGCACCCGAAGCCACCGCTGCCTCCAGTTGACGGACTATTTCGGCAGGTGACGGACATGGCGTGGAACGCAGCCGACGATACGTACATCAGCGACGGTTACATCAATTCGCGCGTCGCGAAATATGACAAGAACGGCAAGTGGATCAAGTCGTTTGGTGAGCCCGGCAGCGGACCCGGCCAGCTCAACACTCCCCACAGCATTGCCACCGATGCGCAAGGGAACGTGTATGTCGCGAACCGCGGCAATTCCCGCATCGAGGTATTCGACGGCGACGGCAAATACCTGCGCCAAATCAAAATCAGCCAGCCTTTCGACTACGCAAACACCGTGCCCATCATCGGCAACAAGCCGCCCGTCGATCTGGTGGGAACCATGGGCTCCGGCGCTCCGTGGACCGTTTGCATCACGCCCGGACCGAATCAGGTGATCTACGCGTCAGATGCTTTCCCGGGCCGTGTTTACAAGATCAGCCTGGACGGAAAAGTTTTGGGCATGCTCGGCGGAACCGGCAGGCAGATGAAGCAATTTGGATGGATCCACGAAATCGCGTGCCCATCCGAAAATGAAATCTACGTGGGGGAACTGCTGAACTGGCGCATGCAGAAATTGTTGCTGCATCCGGCGAAGTAGCGGACTCCAGAGACAAAAGCGAAAGATTTAACACAGAGAACACAGAGTAAAAACGGAGAGCCACAGAGAAGTTCAAAAACGAGAACAGAAGAGAGAAACCAAATTCTCCGGTTTTCTCTCTCTTGTTTTTCTCTGTGTCCTCTGTGTTAAAGCCTTTGACCTCGATGAGCAGAAAGTCAACCGCGCAATCGGTCGATTCTTAACGCACGATTCCCGCTTCGCGCACCACTCCCGCTTCACCGCGTTCCCGCGCCATGTACTGGTCGTAAATCCACCGGTACGTTTTTTCGAGGCCCACGCGAAGGGGCGTGCTCGGCTCCCAATGCAGATATTTCTGTATCAAGGTGTTGTCGCTGTTCCGCCCGTTGACGCCCTTCGGCGCGGTGAGATCGTAATTCCTTTTGAGTTTGATTCCAGCGATGTCTTCGGCCATGTCCACCAGTTGATTGATGGTCACGGCTTCGCTTGATCCCAGGTTGATCGGCTCAATGATGTCTGAACTTGTGATCCGCTGAATGCCGTCCGTGCAATCGTCGATGTACATGAAGCTGCGCGTCTGCACTCCGCTGCCCCAAATTTCAATTTCATGCTTTCCGGAAACTTTTGCCTCAATTACTTTGCGGCAGATGGCCGCCGGCGCCTTTTCCCGCCCGCCGAACCAGGTTCCCCACGGGCCATAGACGTTGTGAAAGCGCGCAACGCGAGTGTAGATACCAAAGTCTTCGCGGAAATGACGGGACATTCTTTCCGAAAATAATTTCTCCCAGCCATAACCGTCTTCCGCAAGGGCGGGATAGGCATCCTCTTCTTTCAGGGAGGGAGCTTCAAACGTCTTCTGCTTGTCTCCGTTGTAAACGCAAGCGGAGGAGGCATAGAAAAAGCGCTTGGTCCCATGCTTCAACGCCGCTTGCAGCATGTGCGTGTTAATCAGCACAGAGAGCATGCACAGCGCTTTGTTGTGCTCGATAAATCCCATGCCGCCCATGTTCGCTGCGAGATTATAAATATCTGTCACTCCCTTGGCAGCGGTCTCGCAGTTTCCTATTAAATTCAGATCGAGGCACAAATTTTCCACGTCGTCGAAGCGCTGGTACCACTCGTCAAGAGGTTTCACATCCACGGCGCGAAGGTTGGTGTACCCTTGCTTTCGCAGCAGCGCGATCAGCGCGCCGCCAATAAATCCCCCGCCGCCGGCCACCAGAATTTTGTCGTTGAGTCCCACCGATACCCTCCCTTTAAGCCTTAAGCAGGCTCCAATACTCGATTTCACCACGTGCCAGATTTACGGGCAACAAATAATTCACGGCACGCCCATGGACAAAAATCAGTCTTCGGCCGAATGCCCATTGGGCAAGTCATCCGGGCAGCACAACTACGGGCATAACAGGATGACAATAAAAATTTAGATTCATTTCTTGCCGGTTGCGCCTGATTATTCTGAGTTCAATTGCTTTGAGGAAATATAAACGGACGCGCAACACTAAGTTAAAATGCGGGTGCGAAGAAGATCCGAACGCCTTACGAATTTTTCACAGGGGTGTGAATAACCTGTAATACTTATGCTTGACATTTAGGAACCCGATGCTATTATCACTGGGCTAGACGGTAGCCCACCTGCAGGACAGGGGGAAATGTTCTTTGACAAACTGGGTAAGTAAGATGAGATGTGCCAGAACCCGTTCGATTTATCCTGAGACGTAAGTCAAGGGATTTACCCGAGGCTTCGGCTAAGGGAGATTGAGTGAATCGAGCGATAATAAAAAGTTCGCTTGGAAAATGGGAACCCGACACTCAGAAATGATGGTCGGGCTTTTTTATTTTC
>DATAPT010000552.1:0-6542 GCA_036265065.1 Candidatus Acidiferrales bacterium
TTGTGTTTTTCAGAGTAAGTCCTCGTCCATATGTAGTATTACCCAGCCCTATAATCTGGACCATTGAAGGGGTATCCGCCCCTTTGTGATGTTTGGCGCTTTCGTGTTGCATGGCGACAGTAAAAATTACCGCCAAAATTACACCGATGACGATGATCGGTACACGCAGCTTGCGTATGTAAACAGCGGCTAAGATAATTATCACGACTACGATTAATTCAACCATTTGATTCTCCGGACCATGCTGTCATCACTTGACCACCCGCCTCCACTTTTTTGCTGCTCGCAATCGGCGGGGCGGGTGGCGCACCCTTCCGCCGCTTTTTCAGTTGACAGTTTTTCATTGTTGAATAATACCAGTCCTATACGTAATTCGCGAGGTACTGGTTCGCATTTTTCGAAGCTTTTGCCGCTCCGGGTGGCCGACTCTCCCGCGCTTGGAGGGTCGGGGTTTTGGTTTTTCGTCATTTAAGTTGCGGGCCAACATCAGAGTCAAAAGTTGACGCTCTAATGCTGCGAGTCGGGCGCCGTTAAATTCAAAACCACATTGAAAACTTGCGAATCCGCTCGACTGTTCGCGGAGCAAATAAATCCGTTAAGCTTATGGGATGCGAATGACTCCGCGAGTTACGGTGCTGGCGACACTTCACGTTGTTCAGGGCGCAGAAAAACGGATTGGGAATGTGCACGATCCGATGTACTTGGGGCTGCTCGAAAAATTGATGCGCTCCGAAGGCGTGGATTTTATTTTTGAGGAGGCTTCGGGGCTGGGGCCTACGATTGCCGAAAAGTTGGCGCTCGAACGATTGGCGTTTGGGCATTATGTGGATATCGATCCGGCGAGAGGCGAGCGCGCGGATTTTGGCATTCCCGCAAACTCGAGCGAGCCGCTGATGATCGGAGCGCCTCCGAGCGCGGCCTATGCATCCTGGCAAATCCTGGACGCGCACGCGAAGCGCGAAGAACTGTGGCTGCGGCGCATGCAGCAGCGCAATTTTGAAAGCGCGCTCGTAATCTGCGGGCTCGTTCACCTGCTGAGCCTTTCGCAGCGGTTGCAGCATGCCCAATTCTCCGTCAAGGCCATCAATTACGCCAACTGGCAGCGCAATCCGCTGTAGATCAAGACGTTAGCAATATGAGCCAATTTTCTTAAATGCGGATTTCGCATGCTCTTTTCATGATATGCTTAAGCATATGAGGACTACCATCAATCTGCCTGACGGTCTCATTCTCCAGGCGAAAAAGGCCGCACTGGAAGCGGATACAACCCTGACTGAGATTATCGCCAGCGCCCTTCGAGTGGCATTGGGTAAGCGCCGCGGAAAACCTCAAAAGAAAAAGACCCGATTGATCACCTATGGGAAGGGCGGGACATTCCCGGGCATCGACATAAGCGACTCGGCAACTCTATACGACATTATGGACGGAATCATTGATCCTCCTCGACGTTAACATCCTGGTTTATGCTCATCGCGACGACGCCGGGGATCACGAGAAATATAGGCGATGGTTAGAAGATGTGATGGATTCGGGCGAGGTCTTCGGAATCTCGGAATTGGTTCTGTCCGCGTTTGTCCGGATTGTCACGCATCCACGAATCTATCCCGACCCGACACCTATAGAACGCGCACTCGATTATGCAGGTCAACTCCGGCAGCACGATTCCTGTTTTCTTGTTGCTCCGGGCGAGCGGTACTGGGAGATTTTTGATCGTCTGTGCCGGGCGGCAGGGGCAAAAGGGGCTCTCGTGACCGACGCGTATTTTGCCGCACTAGCCATCGAATCCGGGGCGGAATGGATTACAGCGGATCGTGACTTTTCAAGATTTCCCGGCTTGCGTTGGCGTCATCCCCTTGCCTAATTTTCTCTCCCGCTTCACAGCGAGCAACTGGTTGGTGTTGAAGAATTCGTGGAGAAGAGAGTATTGTATGCTCACGATTCCGAACGAATATATCAGGAGGTAGAGATGTCCATGAGCAACGGCGGATCAACGCGTCGAAAATTTATTTTGGGTGCTGCGCCTGCGATTGCAGGTGGAATTGCTCTGGCGAGCGGTGCGCGCGAAGCGTTTGCGCAACCTTTGCCCGCTGGCGCGAAAGAGAAATCCGGCGCTTCGGATGAAAAAATCTGGAGCAAGGAATATTGGGCGCAAAAGGGCGACATCAAGCTGTACATGTTCCGGAAGCGTGTGGGCGCGCCTCAGGCGGGGAAGTCTGCGCTGCCTGTGTTGTTTCTCGTTCACGGGTCTTCCACTTCATCCGCGGGGATGGATTTGACGGTGCCGGGGCGCGGCGAATATTCCATGATGAATGCGTTCGCGCGATTTGGATTCGATGTCTGGACCATGGATTTTACGGGCTACGGAAAATCTTCGCGAGGCACTGGAAATTCCGATATCAAGGATGGCGTTGAGGACTTGAAGGCCGCTCTCCCCACCGTAGTGCAGGAAACAGGGCAGCAGAAATTTCATGTGTTCGGCGAATCGTCCGGCGCGTTGCGCGCAGGCGCGTTTGCCATGGCTCATCCGGAGATGATCGACCGGCTCGTGCTTGCGGCGTTCACCTACACAGGCGAAGGTTCGCCAACGCTGAAGGATCGCGCGAAGCAACTGGAATTTTACAAAACGCACAATCGCCGTCCGCGTGATCGAGATATGATTCGCAGTATTTTCACGCGCGATCAGGTGGGCACATCGGATCCGGCCGTGGGCGAAGCGCTGGCCGATGTGGAAATGAAATTTGGCGATGACGTTCCTACGGGAACGTACCTGGACATGACCTCGAATCTGCCCATCGTCGATCCGTTAAAAATAAAAGCTCCCTTGCTGATTGTTCGCGGCGAATATGACGGGATTGCCACGGAAGTGGATCTAATCAACTTCTACACCAAGCTGACGGTTCCGGATCGCCAGTTCATTGTGTTGCCCGGAGCGGCCCACGCGCTCTCGTTGGGAATCAATCGCGAACAGTTCTGGCACGTGATGCATGCGTTTTTGGAGATGCCACCGCGGCAGGATAAATTAAAAAATAGTTAGGCTGCCAGGATCTAGCAAGGTGTGCGTTTTTTGTCGCGCTGGCGTCCCGCCGGCGCCACCGGAATTACTGCTGCTGGGGAAATTGACGTTGCTGCTGTTGGTCTGGATTTTGCTGCTGCTGTTGCTGCGGAGGCACTTGTCCCGGCTGCTCTCCAGGATTAAATATGGGCCTCCCCTGTTGAGGCGGCCCCGGTTGAGGTGGCTGGTTCGGGTTCACAGCTCCCGGCTGGCCAGGTTGCGGAACTCCGACTGGCACTTGAGGCGCGGATGGACCCGCGGATGGAGCCGAAGATGGCTCTCCACGCCCGGCATAGACTGCGGGAACTTCATGGGGCGGTGCGCGCAAGGCTCGCGGCGTTACGAGGATGAGCAATTCAGATTCTTGATCGTTGGTCGTATCTTCCCCCGTCAATAATCCAATTCCCGGCTCGGTGGAAATCCATGGCAATCCGCTGCTGGTCCTAATTTTGTTTGATTGCAGAATGCCGGAAAGAACTGAAGTTTCATTCTCGCGCAGACGAATCGTTTGCTCGATATTACGGTTGCTCAAAATTGGAATGCCGTTGATGCTCGATCCCGTCAAGCTTTTGATATCGAATTGAAGTTGCAAGGTTACTTCATCATCGCCATGGAGGCGCGGCGTAGCCTTCACCTTCAGCCCAAGATCTTCATACTGCGCCGATGGATATCCAACCTGGCTCGAGCCTGAATTCGACAACGAAGACGCCAAAGTGTTCAGCGTTACGCTCACCGTATTGGAAGCGTTGTTCGCGGTGACGAGATCTAAAGTGGAATCGCCGTTCAAGTCCGCGGTTGCCAATGCGATCGGAGAATTTCCCGTTGGCAACGAAATGGGAGTGTTAAAGGTTCCGTCGCCGTTTCCGATCAGGACGTCCGCGTTGTTCGCCGTCTCATCGGCGACGACAAGATCAGGACTTGAGCCTGTGAAATTTGCGGCAACAATTCCCACGGGACTCGATCCGGTGGCAAAAGTAGTTTGCGTTAGAAAAGTTCCGTCACCGTTCCCCAACAAAATCGAAACGGTGCTGTCCGCTTGATTGGTTACGGCCAAATCAGCTTTTGTGTCTCCATTAAAATCCGAGGTGGCAACGCCGGCCGGCCCTATCCCTGTGGCGAAAACATTTTGTGTTGTGAATGTCCCATCGCCATTTCCGAGTAAAACGGAGACCGTGTTGTCCGTGCTGTTGGTAACGACGAGGTCCGCGAATGAATTATTCACTGTGTCAAATTCCCCCGTGACAATGGAGGAGGGAGTTCCTCCCACTGGGAGCGCGGCAGGATGGGCGGGCGGAGTGCCAAATGTTCCGTTCTGCGTGCCATTCACTTTGTTCCCCACAAGAATGGTCACCGTGCCGTCCGTTTGATTAACGACGGCAAGGTCCGCTTGCCCGTCGCCATCGAAATCCTGCGCGACCAAGGCTACAGGTTTAGCGCCAGTTGGATAGGGCACGGGCGTTTTAAAAGTGCCATCACCGTTGCCCAGCAGAACCAGCACACGATTGTTGGCCTCGTCCGTGACGGCGATATCCGGAAAGCCATCATCGTTGAAATCGCCAGTGACGATAGACGAAGGACTCGCCGCAGTTGTGGTTGGGCCCGTCGTCACCGACGGAAGACCGATGCAAGAGGGAGGCGTGCAAGTAGTGGCCGCCGCCACGAAAGTGCCATCCCCATTCCCGGGCAATATTGTGATCGTGCCATCCGTTTGGTTTGCGATAGCCAGATCGAGATGGCCGCTATTTGTGTTGAAGGTGGCAATCGCAACGGAAATCGGGCCCTTACCGGTGTCGTAATCATTGCGCGGAAGCGCAACGCCGCCGCCGAGGAGAGCTTGCGTGAGCGCCGCCGAGTTTGAAGTCAAACTGTCAGAGAGCAAACCCAGATCGATCGGGTATCGATCGCCCACAAAAAACGTGGCGGGCTTACCGTCCTGCGCGCGCAATAAAACGCGTTGTGCGCTGCGCACGGTGCTGAGAGTTGTTCCAAAATTTGCAGAGGCGCCCGGCATGGTGGCCAGAAAAATAGTTTTTCCTCCGCCAAATGCAATCAGCGCGGGAAGCGCCGAGCCTGTAGCGGAACTAACTGAGCTGCTTCCAAAAATACTTTGCAAGGTTTGAATCAGGCTGCCGCTATTTTGCGCCGCCTGCAGTTGCCGAATTTCGGGCACGGTCAGCGCGAAAACGCTGGAGGCGGTGGGCGGCGTAATGCCCAGCTGAGTGGCGTTCGTGCGGTCCACCTCCAGGATTTCAATTTCCAGCATGAGTTCGCCGTGCGGCTGTTCGATTTGCTCGAGGAGCTTTTGCGCGAGGGCTACGTTTTGTTCGCTGCTGCGAACGGTCAGCGTGCGCGACGCCGTGTTCAACTGCGTCCGCGTGATTCCCGTCATTTCGCGGATCATGCGCACCGTTTCATTCATTTCGTCGGCAGTCACGGATGCGGGAAGCAAAAGTTCCTTCTGCACTTCGATCGTATAGTCGCGGACTTTCTGGGGAGTATCTTCGGTCACAAACAAAGTGTGCTCGTCGACTACGCGAGTGAACGTTCGGGTCTCCTGCGCGAGGATCTTCACCGCGGTGTCAAAATCCAGATTCGGCACCGTGAAACGGACGGAGCGATCGGGCAAGTCTCCATCGAAAATCATTTTTACGCCAAATTGATTGCCAATTTCTTGATATGCCCCTCGCGTCGTTCCACGAAAATTAAACGATTGTGTTCCCGGCTTTAGAACTAATCGAGGCAATCCTGCAAGACGCGGACCTTTTGCGGCTTCCGCCTCTTGCTCCGTTGGAGTAATTTCCTGAAGCCGCTCCCGCGCCACAATGTAATTTGGATCGATTTGCAGCGCTTCGAGCAGAAGCGCACGGGCGCCCGGATTGTTTCCAGCGATTTCCTGGCGTTCCGCGTTGTCGACAAGCGACTGAACGACTTGAAACCGGGCGTGCTCCCTAAGCATTGAGTACTGGCGGTTGGATGGATCGTAAGTCGCGGCTTCGGAATACGCAGCGAATTCTGCTTTCCAGTCTCCCGCCTGCTCCGCGCGCCTGCCCTGCTGGAAAGCGTTGCGTGCGCGGCTTTTGTCGGGCTTTGGACCATCTGCGGATGGGTTCTCAGCCTGCGCGGAAGCCGCCGCAGGGAGAGTTTGGCTTGGAGAGCTTTGGGCGAAGCCCGAGGCCGCGGCCAGCCATCCGGCAATTGCCAGAATTGCGAAACGCCACACGACCCTAAACAGCCGGTCAGGCAGGGATCGATTTGCAAGATGACACCGGGGCTCAGTCATAGCTAAAATCATGTAGATGCATATTCTACCGTCAGGAGAGGTATGCGCGGTAGAAACTTGCAATCTTGACCTGGGTGAATCAGCGCGTGTACACTTGTATTTCCAGTTGCGAATGAGTTGCAACTAGGGTTGCCACTCTTGGGGGCCCATTTTACAAACATGCTTTGTCCCTGCGCGCGACCATCGCGGCTGTAGGGGCACGACATGTCG